>CAYUCU010000026.1:0-29771 GCA_964443345.1 uncultured Chitinophaga sp. | reverse complement strand
CACCCCTTTCTTGGTGGAGGTTGGCGATGATTTTCATTTCGCTGTCGTTCAGTTTATTTTTCTGATACTCCTTCACCGAAGTACAGGAGCCCAATACACCCGCAACAGCAATGGCTGCAACAGTAATACCTGCTGTTTTTTGTCCGGATCTTGTTTTCTTCATTTTAGGTTTATGTTTTTAGATGTGTAGATTTTATCATTATCGTCAACAATGATACAAGCCAGGCCTTTTACCTGGTTCACCATATCCAGCCCCACCTTTATGCCCATGATCATCACCGGCGTGGCCATTGCATCGGCTATTTCTGCATTGGGGCTGAGGATCGTTACACTTTTGATACCAGTAACAGGAAGCCCCGTTTTAGGATCGATCGTGTGAGAATACTTTTTACCACCGATCACCACGTACTTCTCATAGTTGCCGGAAGTGGCAATGGCTGTATTGGTTACAGATAACCAGGAAAAAGGATTGCGGGCTGCATTCGGATCGGCAATCCCAATTGTCCACTCCTCCCCATCCGGCTGATAACCCCAGGCTGTCAGGTCTCCGGCAGCATTTACTATTCCGCTTTCAACACCTGCTTCCTGTAATATCAGTTTAGCTCTTTCTGCAGCATATCCTTTTCCAATGCCACCAAACCCTATCCGCATTCCTTTTTCTTTTAAGAAGACAGTGCTTTGCTCTTTATCCAGCAGTACATTTTTGTAATTGATCAGGTGTACGGATCTCTTTGCCGTTTCGGCATCCGGCAGCGACGTCATGTTCTTATCAAAATTCCAGAGCTTCTTATCTGCGGAACCATATGTAATATCAAAGGCCCCTTGTGTTACATCAGAAATTCTTTTGGAACGCTGAATAAGGTCAAACACCTCTTTATCCACTCTTACCGGCGTTATGCCTGCGTTGCGGTTGATAAGACTGGTCTGGCTGTCTTCACTGTAAGTAGTAAGCAATTTTTCTATCCGCTGTATCTCTTCAACTGCTTTATCGATCTTTTGAAATGCGGCAGCTTCATTATCTGACACAACAGTTATTTCAAACCGGTTGCCCATCAGCTTAAGCACTTTTCTGTGAATAGAGGATGTTATGGTTGGAGCTTCAATAATGGGCATCCACTGCTGCTTTTAATTGACTGGTAAATTGTTCGGGAGTAAGATCGGGATAACCTTCCCATGTCCTGATCACTTTGCCATCAGCATCAAGCAGGAGCGTTAGGGGGAAACTGCCTTGTGAATTATACTTATCGGCCAGTTTGTCGTTCTTCTTCTGTTGTTCCTTTGAAAGCTGATTTTTTTTCAGCCTGGGAAAATCGGCGTTAACCAATACCAGGTTACTGTCAGCATAGGTTTTAAACAAACTGTTTTCAAACATTTCCTTGTGCATCCGGATGCAGGGGCCACACCAATCTGATCCTGAAAAGTTCAGCAAAATAAGTTTGTGTTCCTGCTGTGCCTTTTGTTTGGCGGCACTAAAATCAGTTTCCCAGGTAAATGTGGTGATAAAAAATAATCCTGGTAAAAAAATGGAGAGTAATCGCATTACTACGTTTTGTGCTAAAACTAACGCAGTACAATAACTAATAGTATGACTTATATCACATTAACAAAAATTTGCCTGTTCACCCGGGAGCTGCTACTCCAGTCCAAACATACCCCTGTTCAATTGCTGCAAAATTTGTGTCTTGTATTCAGCCGGGACGAGCAATGAAATATTATGCGGACTTCCTCCATAGGAGACCATACGAACAGGAATGTTCATGATAGAACCAAACAACTTTTTTACCATATCGTCGGTTTGGGATATCTGGTTCCCCACCACTGAAATGATCGTCTGGTTCTCGTCTATCTCCACTGTACCGAATGGTTCCAGCTCTTTTAATATTTCCTTAAGGTTCGATGTATTATCGATCGTCAATGATACCGCCACCTCTGATGTGGTGATCATATCTATAGGTGTTCTGTATTTTTCAAATACCTCAAATATCTTTCTTAAAAAGCCATAAGCCAGTAACATCCGGCTGCTTTTAATACGGATGGCAATGATATTATCTTTGGCGGCCACTGCTTTTACTCCCACACTTCCTGCTTCCTGGGTAATGGTGGTCCCTTTTGCATCCGGCTGCATGGTGTTCAGCAATTTCACCGGGATATTGTATTGCTGGGCCGGCCAGATAGATGCAGGGTGCAATATTTTGGCACCGAAATAAGCCAGCTCAGCGGCCTCGTCAAAACTCATTTGCTCTACCGGTATCGTTTTCTTCACCATTCTCGGATCATTATTATGCATACCGTCAATATCCGTCCATATTTCACATACAGATGCGTTGATAGCAGCTGCAATTAATGAAGCGCTGTAATCGCTGCCACCTCTTTTAAGGTTATCTACTTCGCCACGGGCATTGCGGCAGATATAACCTTGTGTAACAAAAAGTTTCTTGTTGCTATACTGCTTCAGTATCTGGGTCAGCTTTACTTTGATGCTCCCTATTTGCGGCTCATCATAGTGATCAATGGTCATAAACTCCAGCGCCGGCAGCAGCATATGGTCCAAACCCTGTTCTTCGAGATATACACAGAAAAGTTTAGTGGAAAGTAATTCACCTTGTGCCAGGATGTCTTTACTCAGTGCTTCACTAAATGAAATACGCAGGATGATAGTTAGAAATTCAAAATGTTCTCCAACGATAGCCTTCGCCTTAGCAATCATTTCCGGTTGCTGTACCAACTGGCTTACAAAATCCTGGTAATGGGCCTCCAGCTTATCAATAGCCTGTTTGGCGCCGTTGCGGTCGCCTTTTGAAATAAGGTCGCCTATCTCTACTAATGCATTTGTTGTACCAGACAGGGCTGATAATACAATGATCGTTGGTTCTGTTTCTTTGGTAACGAGCCCCGCAATATGGTGCATTCTTTCCGGCTTACCCACACTGGTGCCGCCAAACTTCATTACTTTCATTTTGTCCCCCCTCCCGAGATTTTTATGGAATTAAATAATCTGCAAGCAAGGCGGTAAAGATAATAATTGTAAACTATCATAGCATAGTATAGTAATACATGAATTTTATCGTATTGGCCCCGGAAGCAGCTCTCGCTATTTTTGGTAATCCGGCAGCATTATATACATAAGTTATAACTGAAGTTCCTGAATCGTCCTGCCACGTAAGCACATTATTAGCGGAGGGAGTAATACCAAATTGTACCAGGTATTGGTTATAAACGACAGAAGGATAAAGTGGTACCTGAAACGGGATGAATAATTTCTTTAAGGGATTAATCTTATTATCATAAGTCATTTGATTATGTGCAACATTTACAAGCACTGGTGGTTGGAATAGATATTCGCTGTCAATTTCTGCAAGAAGATTTCCGTTCTGCCAGTTTAGATAACTGAAACAAGTATCGGCACTGGAAGAAGGCATCCCCACCAGCAATTTTACAGTACGGTATCTTGTAGCAGAGAGTTTAGCATACGTATTAACATAGTAACCATTAAACTCAGTGGATGAATCTTTAACCAGTACCCCACCCTGGTAAAAATAATATGCCGTATCCTTAAACCCTCCCGGGATTAACAGCTCCTGGTAATCCTCGAGCAGCCTGTATGGAACTGAATCGTTTCCTGTATAATTATAGGAATAATCCCTCTTCGCTTCATGAATTGCAGTTGCGGCTTTAAAAAAAATATTACTGAATTTACTCAGCCGCTTGTTGGCATCATAAGTAAATAACATGAGCAGCATTGTATCCATACCAGGTGCCTGGGTGGTATCCAGAATCACAAGTTTTGTAATAGTGCTATCACTTTGTATTTGTACTCTGTTATCCAAATCCCCCTCCACCTCCTTCTGACAAGAACTAAATGCCACCAACAACAACACCATCAGCAATCCACTTAAAAAAAATTTCATATTGTACTATTTATTAAAACCTCAAATCTATTGAAAATTTCTCAGCTAATCCCCTCAAATCAGCCACTACTGCCTCCAGCAAAGGAATACCATCACTCATTCTTTGCGCTTCATATTCCCGTTCCGGATCACCGGGCACTAATACTTTCTCTTCGCCGGGTATAGTTTTACAGGCACGGAAACCTTGTATCCAATGATCCATACTGTTCTTAAAATCAGCTGCCGGACGAAATGCATCTATCCGCATTGCTCCCAGGAAATGTCCAATGCCTTTTCCCGGTTGCTGTGCCGGCATAGGTACATATGCCGGAAAGGGTGGTACCCAAGGCGCATAGTTGGCACCGCTTAATAAGGCAGAAAATATATCTACAATAGCACCGAGTGCATAGCCTTTATGGCTGCCATGCTCCCTGTCGCCACCCAATGGCAATAAGGCACCGCCCGTTTTCAATGCATGCGGATCGTTTGACGGATTGCCATCTTTATCCTGTACCCATCCATTGGGCGTTTGCTGATTCTTTCGTTGGAGTATTTCCAGTTTCCCATTGGCTGCAGTGGTAGTAGCAAGGTCGGCAACAAAAGCCGGCTCTATACCCGCAGGCGCTGCCACACAAATAGGATTTGTGCCCAGCATTTTATCAATTGAAAAAGTAGGGGCAACTAACGGACTGGCATTCGTCATCGCAATGCCTATCATATCATACGATAATGCCATCATGGCATGATGGGCCGCAATGCCAAAATGATTGCTGTGCTGCACACTTACCCAACCGGTGCCCACCTGTTTTGCTTTTTCAATTGCAATTTGCATGGCAAAAGGCGCCACTACCAATCCTAATCCGCTGTCACCATCCACAACAGCAGTGGAAGGTGTTTCGTGAATCACTTTAATATCCGGCGCAGCATTCACCCGTTTTACTTCCCACAACCGTACATAACCGCTGAGCCTTGCCACACCGTGTGAATCTATTCCCCGCAGGTCGGCAGCTAACAAAGACCGGGTGGCTGTATCTGCATGTTCATCACTGCAGCCGATCTTTTGAAAAACGGATCGTGTAAAATCAAATAATTGCTGGTAAGGAAATAATTGTTCTGGCATGACGCAAAGAAACAATATTTATAATGAAAAATGCCCCCGGCAAAGCGGAGGCATTATGAAGCAGGTAGTGCTGGTTAATTAAAATGGCAGATCATCTACCGGTTCTGTAATATCACCTGGTGAAGGGATATGACTGGTTGATGCCGGCGCTGATGCAGCAGTATTGGGCTGATAGGAACTACCTCCGCTGCTGTTCTCATTTTTGCTGCCTAATAACTGTACTTCTCTTACCCGGAGAGAGAGTGAAGATCCCGGTGTGCCATCATTGCGCTGGAAGGAACGGGCTTCCGGCTGACCTTCCACATACACCTGTGTGCCTTTCTGAAGATAAGGCGCTACAGCTGTTCTGTCTGTCCAGTAGGCGCAATCCACCCAAATGGTCTTTTCCTGTAACACACCCTGGCTGTCCTTGTACTTTTCTGAATGAGCAACAGTAAAGTTGATCACATTTTTTCCATTAACTGTGTTCACCACACAGTCTTTGCCTAAGCGGCCGATAACTTGCATTTTAATCATAGTGCTCGTTTTAAATGTTCGTAAATAATTATTAAGACGTGCAATTTACAATTATTTAATATAAGCCAGACACCCGCACTTGAAGAAAATTGGTTTGTGTTTTTGTTGTTAATAACTGCCGGGTTGTTATTCGGTCCTTCCACTCGCTGCATCAATCATTCTTCCAAAGAAAATAGCATTCATAAATAATTTGATTCCGCCCAGCCAAAAAGCCCGGAAGTTGGGATTATCAGCAATACTAATAACCCGGCCGCTGCCCACAGTATTGACAATAACGGCGGCAGAATTTTTTATCGCATCGCCATTTTCTTTACTTACCCAACCGCTTTGCAATGGCTTGCTGCCATAATAAAAGGGTGTGGCATAGGGGTTCTTGCTTTTCTCCATAAATACTTTATTCGCCTTGAACAAGCTTACCATTTTCTGATTGTAGCCATAAGCCAGCGGATGTGTGAGATCCGCTTCTGCACCGAAAATAGCTCCCTGTATTTGCTGTGCCCCATCCACCTGCTCCCTGTCAACATAAGTCAACCGTTCCAGGCTGTCCACCGGTGATTTTGCTTTTTTAAATTTTACATCGCTTATTCCGCTTTGTGCCGCCCATGTCACCGCTTCTTCTGTTACTATCAATGTTCCTCCGGCCTGCACCCAGGTCTTCAGTTTCTCTTTATTCAATTCAGTATACGTACCACCCACCATGATCAGTGTATTATATTTTGAAATATCAACCCGGTTAAATACGGATTGCTCCAAATGTGAAGCAGTAATATTCATCCGTTGGTCCAGCAGGTGCCACACTTCTCCTGCATCGGTGGCATTGACACCCTGACCAACGATCATGGCGATGGATGGTTTTATGATAACGGTAAATTTGCTGCTGCCCAGATCAATCCCGCTGCTGGCATTTCCGGATGAAACGGCATAAATCTTCAACCGGTATTTTTCTGCAAGTGCATTTATTTTTACAGCCACCGTTTCTACATCATCCGTTTGCAAATGGACGGGTATCAGTATCGTACCATAGTCAAATTTTTTATTGGTACTGTTAACAGGAATTTCAAATGGCCCTGTTGCCGCTTTTAGAAGCAATCCTGCTTTCAGCATCTCATTTACTGCGGCGGGAGCATACAATTCATCCCACTCCATCAAATAAGCATAAGGAGACCGTTTGCCAACAACTTCTCCTTTTGGAAAAATCAGCGAACCAACAATTGATCCGTACACACCGGGAGTCGTGCTTCCTATTGGTTCATATGGCATACCAAAAGCCAGGGGCATTGTCCAGGCAGTAATATCATAAAATAAGCTATCCTTATAATTTGTGGTAATGTCGAAGATTGTTCTTATCAAATTATACTGGGGCTGGTTTAGCGAAACAGCAAAAGCTTTTCCTTTAACAAAGGCACCGTCCTTCCACGTATCAGCCAGTTCCTTTATTTCTATTTGATGCCGCTTCAGCATTTCTGCAAATAAAAATGTTTTTGCTTCATCATTTTTGTCGCCAAAAATATACCCACTTACCGGTGCAAGAGACGGAGGCACTGCTTTTTTATTCGCAGGATGCTGCGCATAAAAATCTCTTTGATAATCTAAAAACTCCTTCCGCAACACTTTTGCCCCTTCCAATGTTGATAGCGTTGTTACAAACTGGTTTCTTATAGTAAAAGGAAAACTCAGCAACCCGTTATTGGTTTGTTGCAAATGGCCTCTTGAAGATGCCTGCTCAAACAAAATCCCGATAGCGCCGTTTATATCCGGGTAAGTAGAACCTTTGCCATAATAAAAATCGTCGTAATTCTCTTTGGTAAAATATAATGAACCAATACGGTCTAAATAGGCGGCATGAAACTTTGCCAGTTTGTTGGTCAGCTCCTGGTTCTTCTCCGGTGTCAATGGGTTTACTCTTGACGGCACACCCGGTTGAAAAAAGAAGGTGGCATTGCTGCTCTGTTCATGATGGTCGGTAAGAATGTTCGGTTTCCACATATGAAACCATTTCAGCCGGTTTTGGCTTTCAATATGTACTGCCGGCAGCCAATCACGGTTCAGATCAAACCAATAATGGTTGAAACGACCACCCGGCCATACTTCATTGAATTCTCTTGAGTTGGGATCACTCACCAAATTCTTACTCTTATGCTGGTTGGCCCAGGTGGAAAAGCGCTGTAATCCATCCGGGTTAAAAGAAGGGTCGAATAATATAACTACATTATCCAGCAGATCATCTATTTGTTTTCCCTTCGCTGCTGCTAAATAATAGGCGCTTACCAATGCTGCGTTGGCGCCGCTGGGTTCATTACCATGAATAGAATGCCCGATCCAAACCACAATGGGCATATCATCTGTATTGACAGAAGCGGATTGTGCCGGATCAGCCAGCTTCAGATGTTGCTGCCTGATCTCTTCCAACCGCTGGTGATTTTTAAAAGAAGTGATGATCAGTAATACCTGTGGTCGGCCTTCATAGGTATAACCCATGGTCTCCAGTTTTACCCGTTCCGGTGCGGCAGTGGCAACGGCCTTCATATAATTTACCAGGCGGTCGTGGGTCACATGATATTATCCCCCCTCATGATAGATAATGTCTTTGGGTTTGGGTATTGACGGGTTGTAAGAAATACTGTCGGGCAGGTAGTATTTTAAATCCTGGGCTGAAAGTGAATAGTGAATGGTGAATACTAAATACACCACAGTGAATAGTTTCCTCATAGCAGCAGTTTGATTTACCGGGAAGATAAATAAAAAATAACCAGTGACAGGTAAACTACTACTCCTTTTCCCTACTGGTTTTTACGTTGTATAAAAAATGAAGTGTTTATTTCCCGCCAGAAGTCACCAGGATAACCAATTGGCATTTCATTTGAATCTGAATGGTCAAACCAATTGATATGAAAAACTCACTACTCATTCTGCTATTCGCAGGTTTTACTGCCTGCACTGTACCTGCTCATTCACAGCTGGTGGCCGGACTCAAAGGAGGAATAAACTATGCAGGTTTCAGCGATCATGATGGCGGCAAGCGGCTAAGCGGACATACAGGTGTCTTTATTCATTCCGCATTAAATACGAAATGGCATATCCAGCCAGAATTACTTTATTCGTCTGAAGGACAGCAGTACACCGTTACAGAAGTGGCAGGTGAAATAGAACAGGAAACGGAAAGAACTGTTGCGATCAACGTTGCATCCCTGCCGGTCATGTTCCAATACTTTGCAACCCCTTCTTTCTATATAGAAGCAGGCCCACAGCTTTCATTCATCATCAGCGCAACAGATAAAGGGACGAACGAAAAGCTCAATGTAAAAAGAAGTGTTGCTAATACCCAGTTTGGATTGAATGCCGGGATGGGTTTAATGGTTAATAAAAGAACCGGGTTCTATGTACGGTATTGCTTTGGGTTGACCGATCTCACCCGCTTTGATGATAATGCCGATTACAACCGGGTAGTGCAGGCCGGGTTTTTATTCCGCCTGAAATAACCAGGGCATCTGATGGTGTAGACTATTTTCCAGGAATAAATACATGCCTTTTCATAAAAGGGCAATCTGTTGCTCTGAGTCATCAAATCTGTTTTGATTAAAACTGGATGTGCATAGCCTGTCAGTTCATTAAAAATTGCTATACAGGTCATTTCCCTATCCCGCAAATAAGAACCCGCCTATCCTTTGTATATTTGCTGTTCTCAATTTTTCAGAACATCATGAGTAAAAAAGGAAAAGTGCTGGTGGCTATGAGCGGCGGTATCGACAGTACCGTTACCGCCCTGATGCTCAATGCAGAAGGGTATGAGGTGGTAGGCATTACCATGAAGACCTGGGACTATGCCGTGAGTGGCGGCAGTAAAAAAGAAACCGGCTGCTGCAATGTGGATTCTTTTAATGATGCCCGGCAGGCTGCTGTGGAGCATGGCTTTGCTCATTATATTCTCGACATCCGGGAAGAGTTTGGCGATTTTGTGATCGAGAATTTTGTGGATGAATACCTGGCCGGCCGCACCCCCAATCCCTGTGTGCTTTGCAATACTCATATCAAATGGAGGGCCTTGCTGAAAAGAGCAGATGCGTTGGGCTGCGATCATATTGCTACCGGCCACTATGCCAAAGTGCGTCAGCATGATAATGGACGGTTTGTGGTAAGCAAAGCCGTGGATGAAACAAAAGACCAGAGCTATGTATTGTGGGGATTGCAACAGGACCTGCTCAGCAGAACATTATTACCGCTGGGCCCCTACCGGAAAACAGAGATCCGGCAAATGGCACATGATTTTGGTTACCCGGAACTGGCAAAAAAAAATGAGAGTTACGAGATCTGTTTTGTTCCCGATAATGATTACCGTGGTTTTTTAAAAAGACGGGTGGACGGATTGGAAGACAAAGTAGCCGGTGGGAATTTTGTTGACAAACATGGAAATATCCTGGGACAACATAAAGGCTATCCGTTTTATACCATCGGACAACGAAAAGGCCTGGATATTACTTTTGGCAAACCAGTATTTGTTACCAAAATTGACCCTTCTACTAATACCGTGATGCTGGGTGATGAAGAAGACCTTGATCAGAATGAAATGACTGTTGGCAAACTGAACCTGGTCAAATATGATACGATCACACCGGGCATGGAAGCAGTGACCAAGATCCGGTATAAGGATAAGGGCACGTTGTCAAATTTATATCCGGCGCTGGAGACAACGCATGCGTTGTCTATACGTTTTTACGAAAACGCCAAAGGCATTGCTCCCGGTCAAAGTGCTGTGTTCTATGAAGGCGATGATGTGATTGGTGGAGGCATCATCCAGCGGGGCGAACTCGTTTAAAATCAAGCAATAAAGTCTAAAATAATACGTTGTAAAGCGGGAAACTATGTTTCACCGCTTTTTGTTTGTATTTTTAATCCTGGAAACGAATTAAAATCCGGAGCCATATCAATCCTTAACCACTAATACTTTGTATTTCTAATACAAAATTTAACTATGAGATTCCTTTTACTCACCAGGCTAAGCCTGCTATCCCTGTCAGCTTTATTGCTTTTTTCCTGTAATCCTGAGAAAGAAGATTTTACGTCCGAGCCCTTAAAAGATTACTTGCCCCTTGTAGCAGGAAAGTACATTACCTACCGCATTGATTCTACAGTATTCACCAATTTTGGAAGAACTACGGAAGTGCACAGTTACCAGGTTAAGCATGTGGTGGATGCACAGATCACCGATAATCTCGGCCGCCCGAGTTTTAGAATTTACAGGTATATGAGAGACCTGGCGGGTACACAATCCTGGCAACCTTCAGGTTCTTACCTGATAACACCAGCCGAAGATCAGATCGAAACGATAGAAGATAATCTCCGGTTTATCCGGTTGCACCTGCCTATTAAGCAGGATTTTTCGTGGAAAGGAAACCGCTTTCTTCCACCCGATCCCTACCGCACTTACCAGTTTGCCAATGATGATGACATGGAAGACTGGGATTATTATTATCAAAATACCAGCGGCCTGTTCACTTACAATACACAAACACTGAGCAATGTGCTGAACGTTATACATATTGATCAACGTATAAGCCTGGATACCGTAGATGTTGTGAACAATACAGCTACTATTCCCAAAAATGCAAAGGCAGTATTTATGCGGGGAGCAGCCACCGATACCATTAGAATTAATGCAGTAAGACCGGATATAGGTTTTGAAAACCTGACCATTTATAACCAGGCCAGTTTTTATGCTACCCTGACCGGAATCAAAATCCCAAGTGGTCTCGGTTTTAGTTTTGCTTATGCTGCTGACAGATGGTATTATCCCAATTCACTTACTGTTGCCGGCAATGCAGTCGCCCTCCCCCGTGTTGCTTACAATGCATTTATACTGGGAACAGGTACAGATAGTATCAAAGTCAGTACAACGAATCTTGACACGGTTAATGTAAAAAGGATATCCATTTTCAATAAAAGCAACAAGGATGCCTATTGCAACTTCAACCCGTCAGTAGCAGGATTAAACCTTGTTGGCATACCACCCGGGTATGGCCGCACGTTTGAATTATTTGGCGGGCAATGGCGGCTTTACAATAACAGTAATATCCTGCTGGACAAAGATCCTTATATAGAAGGATTCGCATTCGGCAGCACTAATTACAGTGTGGAGAAATATGCCAAAAATGTCGGGATGGTTTTCAAGGAATTCATTCTTTGGGAATATCAGCCTAATACGGGCGGGCAAGGCGGGCCTTACACTACCGGCTTTGGCATACGTATGAGCATGATCGATCATAATTAACTGCTGTATATTTCATAAGTTTGGGACTATTTAATATCAATATGAAAAAAATCCTGTTGCTGTTTTGTGTAGCTGCCCTGTTTTCAACTGATTCCCTTGCTCAATTCAACCGCTACCTGGTCCGGATAAAAGATAAAGGCAACAGCCCTTACTCATTTTCCACACCACTTAATTACTTATCACAACGTGCCCTCGACAGAAGGACCCGTTATGGCATCGGCATCGACAGCGCCGATCTGCCAGTTACACCTTCCTATATTCTCCAGATTGATAATATTCCTAACGTCACGATACTTAATGCGTCGAAATGGCTGAACATCGTATCCATACTCACTACGGACCCTAATGCCATTACTGCCATCAATGCTTTGCCTTTTGTACAAAGTGTTTCAGGTATTGCATCCCGCAGTGGTGAGATCAGCGGCAATACCCGGGATAAATTTTCCGGCGAAACAATTATTATGGATGAGCCTCCTGTTACATCGAGAACTACTGCCGACTATTTTAATTATGGCACCAATTCCTTCAATGAAATACACCTGCACAATGGTGAGTTTTTACACAACATTGGATTAAGAGGCCAGGGCATGCACCTCTCTGTACTGGATAATGGGTTTTCCAACTATACCAACCTGAGGGGTTTTGACAGTGTGAATATGAACGGACAGGTGCTGGGCACCTGGGATTTTGTAGCCCGGGAAGCCAATGTCATCAATGATGGCAGTCATGGTATGAATTGCTTTTCCACTATTGCTGCTAATATTCCCGGACAATTTATTGGCAAAGCACCCAAGGCTTCTTTCTGGCTTTTTCGTACAGAAGATGATGCGAGTGAATACCCGATAGAGGAACACAACTGGGTGTGTGCAGCAGAAAGAGCAGATAGTAATGGTACTGATGTTATTTCCTGTTCCTTAGGTTATTTTGATTTTGATAATGCCTCTTTAAATTATGTGTACGCCAATATGGATGGCAATACCACCATATCGGCAAGGGGTGCTGATATAGCAGCCCGAAAAGGTTTGCTCGTTTTTAACTCTGCGGGCAATGAGGGTAACGGCAGCTGGCATTTCATTACCACTCCTTCTGATGCAGATAGTGTGGTATGTGTGGGTGCTGTAAGCAGTTTAGGAACCGTCGGCGGTTTTTCCAGTTACGGCCCTTCATCAGACGGGCAGATAAAACCTGCAATGGCATCTGTTGGCGTATCGGCATTGATTCAAACTAATGGAAACACCGTAGGCACCAGCAGTGGTACTTCCTTTGCTTGTCCTAACATGGCCGGTCTGGGCACTTGCCTCTGGCAGGGATTTCCGGAGTATAATAATATGAAGATCATTAAGGCATTGCAACAGGCCGGCAGCATTGCCGCCACTCCTAATGACCGCATCGGCTATGGTATCCCGAATCTTAAAACGGCTTTTAAGAATTTACTGATCGAATATGCTACTTCTGCTGCTACCATTACTGGCTGTACTGCTACTTTGACGTGGAGCAGTAAAGACGTCAGTGTCATGAAGTATGAGATTGAAAGAAAAGCACCCGGCGAAACAGCATTTACCAAAGTAGGAGAACTGGCACCAGCTGCTGGTTCTGTACTGGCCAATCACAATTACCAGTTCACTAATTCGCTTGCGGGGGTAAGTGCAGGCACTGTTGCATTCCGCATCCGCCAATTAATTGATACTGCAACTACCACGTTCACTGAGGCATATATAGATACTGCTACGGCTACTCTTGCAGTCGCCTGCCCGGTTCCTCCAAATCCAACAACCGGTTCCGATCTCGTACAGGTCAATCCCAACCCGCTGAATACAAACTCCGCTGCCACCCTGGTTGTTGAAACTTCTTATGCAGTTTCAAACATGGGCATTGCTGTTTTTGATATGAAAGGAGACCTGGTAATGCAACTGAAAGAAACCAAAGATGCAGGAAGAAAGACAATTACGCTTCACACGGAACGGCTGCCAAAAGGCAAGTATTATATTAAAGTGTGGAACGGGCAAAAAGCTATCGGCACTACGGAACTGCTAATATTATAAAGGCTGCTGCAGTAATGCGGCAAACATGGTATCACCCTTTTTGTCATACCCTTTTATCAATTCCATCTTGAGTACTTGCAGATGGAATTTTTCTTTTAAGTACTGCACCACTTCTTCGTTTTCCTTTTTAAAAACAGAACAGGTGATATATAAAAAATAGCCGCCGGGTTTTAGTTGGGTCATTGCATTAGAAGCAATCTTTTTCTGCAATGCAGCATACTCCGTTATCTCTTTATGATCAAAAAAATACAACTGCTCCGGGGTACGGCTCCAGGTACCACTGCCGGTACAAGGCACATCGGCTATCACCAGGTCGAATAAAGAAACGGATTCTTTTACTTTTTTTGTAAGATCTGCAACAGCTATTTTATAATTAAGGATGCCAGCCTCTTCAAATCTTTTTGCCAGGTTGCTCAGAATAGATTCCCGAACATCAGAAACAGTGAGGCTGATATCTCCCAGCACATCCCAGGCCATAATGGATTTACCGCCGCTGCCGGCACAGCAATCCAATACTTCTAACCGACCCGGGCCGGACCCTCCCGGTCTGACCCTCTCCATAAACAAACCCACTTGCTGCGAACTATGATCCTGTATCACCACATCTTTATTAATATGAAGTACCGAATCCACTTTAGAAGCAGCCGGCAACGCAAGGCAGCTATCCGTCACCCATTCAAAAGGTATTCCTGCATCCGATAATTGTTGAGTAATGATTGTTTTTTTTCCTGGCCGGGAACGCAGAAACAAATTGGGTTGTACCAAAAAAGATGCACAAAATGATTCGTAAGCCGCTTCAGTACTGATCTCTCCTGCCCAGGGAAAGACTGCTGAAAGGGAAGCTGTTTTATGCAACAGGGAGAATTTCTCTTTCACAGGCAGTGCTATTTTTTCATTCCATTCCGGTTTCATCACAGCCAGCAACTCATCCGGTGCAGCAGCACAAAGAAAAATGCTGGTAATGATTTTTTCTGAAACGGGCATTTCGGGAAAGGCTTTTCCAAGCCGGAAAAAGGAATAACATAAATGACTGATCTGCTTCCTGTCTTTTGAACCGTACTTTTTATGCTGCGCAAAATATTTTTTACTGAAAGAAGCAAATGGTTCCTCCCCCTTATAAAGAGATAGTATCTCTGTGGCTGAATTCAGGTATGAATAATAACGGCTCAATGCTGCAAGATAAAACAGTTGACCAGAACCCAGCGGGAGATTTCTCTCCCGGATGCTGAACCATATAGTTCTATGTGAAACCTATTGTTTACTATGTCCTGTGTGGTTCAAAATTCCGGTCAATTAAAAAAGAGGCCGTCTCAAAAGTTAGTGATCTCAACACAGAGTAACTGAGGATATGAGTTACACAGAGAAAGTTATTCCGAAAGTCAATACGCTGTGTATCTCTGTCACTCTGTATCTCAGTGTTGAAAATACTTTTGAGACAGCCTCCAATTCTTTTTAAATTAATTCACCTCATAGCTCCAGCAGTGTCTTCACCGGGTCTTTACCCATCAGCAACTGGGCCGGATTTTCCAGCAACTCCTTTACCCTCACCAGGAAACTTACTGATTCCCTGCCATCAATGATGCGGTGATCATAACTGAGAGCCAGGTACATCATAGGCCGTACCACCACTTGCCCGTTTATCACCATTGGCCGGTCCTGTATCTTATGCATTCCTAATATGGCACTCTGCGGAATATTAATGATCGGCGTACTCATCAGCGAACCAAATACACCACCATTGGTAATGGTAAAGGTGCCGCCTGTTAATTCTTCTGCCGTTAATTTACTGTCTCTTGCTTTACCTGCCAGCTCCGCTACTTTGCGTTCCACATCTGCCATGCTCATGCTTTCCACGTTACGCATTACCGGAACGGTCAATCCTCTTGGTGTGCTGACGGCTATGCTGATATCTGCATAATCATGATAGATAAGCTGATCGCCATCAATATAGGCATTCACCGATGGCCATTCTCCCAATGCTACGGCACAGGCCTTTGCAAAAAAACTCATGAAGCCTAATCCCACACCATGTATTTCTTTAAACTTATCCTTGTACTTCGTACGTATTTCCATGATGGCGCCCATGTCCACTTCATTAAAGGTGGTGAGCATAGCGGTAGTGTTCTTTGCTTCCACCAGTCTTCTTGAAATGGTCTTCCGCAGGTTGCTCATTTTCTCGGTCCGTACATTCCTGGTGTTCAGTTCTGTTCCTGCAAATGCTTTCTTACCCGGGTTGGATAATGCAGCTAATACATCTTCTTTTAAAATTTTTCCTTGTGGTCCTGTCGGTGTCACTGTTTTTGGGTCCACTTTTTTATCGGCGATCATTGCAGAAGCCACCGGGCTTGCTTTGATATCGGAGTTCTGGGGTACATTGTCTGAAGCAGGAGCAGCAGCTTTTGTCGTCTTTTTTTCTCCTCCGTCAGCTGAAGGTTTTGTCGTCTTTGGAGTTTCCTCCGGTTTCTGATTTCCGGTTTCTGATTTACTTCCTTCCGGTTTTGCAGCAGATTCATCAATACTTGCCAGCAAGTCACCGATCTTAATAGTATCGCCTTCGCTGATAGCACCTAACTTTATCACACCTGCTTTTTCGGCATTTACCTCAAAAGTGGCTTTTTCGCTTTCCAGTTCAGCGATCACTTCATCCCTTTCCACATAATCACCATCTTTTTTATTCCACTTCAGTAAGGTTACTTCACTTATAGATTCACCTACGGTTGGAACTATTATATCTGTCATAGATTCTTGTTTCAATATTAAATACTAAACGCTGTTTCGATGATCTCTTTCTGCTCCTGCATATGCACTTTATTATAGCCGGTGGCAGTGGAAGCTGATGGTTGCCGGCTGATCACTCCGTAATTGATGCCCGTCAGGTTCATCCGCAGAAAAGAAGCAGCTCCCATATTCATTGGCTCTTCCTGCACCCAGAACCAGGTGGCTTTGCTATACTTAGCATTCAATGCTTCCAGTTGCTTGTACGGCAATGGATAAATTTGTTCTAACCGGATAAGGGCAATATCCGTACGGTTCTCTTTTTGTTGCCGTTCTGCCATATCAAAATAGATCTTGCCACTGCAGAACAATACTTTTTTTACTTTAGCCGGATCAGCTGTTGCATCATCAATTACCTCTTTAAATCCTCCGGTTGTAAATTCCTCTATCCTTGAATACGATCCTGTATGCCGCAGGTTAGCTTTAGGAGCAAAATTGATCAATGGTTTTCTGAATGGCCATGCCAGTTGCCTTCTTAATGCATGGAAAAAGTTGGCCGCAGTGGTAATATTGGTGATCACCATATTCAATTCTGCGCCCATTTGTAAAAATCGTTCCAGGCGGGCACTGCTATGCTCCGGCCCCTGTCCTTCATACCCATGCGGCAGCAACATTGTTACGCCATTCATCCGGTTCCATTTTTGTTCACCGGCTGCAATGAACTGATCGATCATCGTTTGGGCGCCGTTGGCAAAATCCCCAAACTGGGCTTCCCATAAAACCAGCGCATTCGGATTGGCCATAGCATAGCCATATTCAAAACCTAATACGCCATATTCACTCAGTAATGAATTATAGATACGAAACTTGCCGGACGCACCGGGAATATGTGATACCCGGTTATAAGGTTTATCAGTGATCTCATCTCTTAATACAGCGTGGCGGTGACTGAAGGTCCCTCTCCGCACATCCTGTCCGCTCATCCGCACATCTTTTCCATCCAGCAACAAACTGCCATAGGCCAGCAGTTCCCCGGTAGCCCAATCTGCTTTTTGTTCTGTTTCAAATAACTTGATCTTATCCTGCAATATCTTTTCCACTTTTCGCAGTGGCTTAAAATCGGCCGGCCATTTCATCAGCGCATCAAATACCTTTTTAAAATCATCGTTGCTGATGGCTGTAATGGGTGACTGTTCAAAGTCCTGTTCAGTAGCCCGCCGCAGTTTTTTCCATTCCACTTCAGGTGCCTGGTAATGGTAGGGCAATGGATGCTGTTTTATTTCATCCAGCCGCTCCTGCAGATCGGCCCAGAATTTTTTCTCCATTTCCTGCGCCAGTTCTTTGGCATCAGGTTCTCCGTTCTCCATCAGGTACTTTACATACACTTCCCTTGGATTGGGATGCTTATCGATCAATGCATATAAATGTGGCTGTGTGAATTTGGGATCATCACCTTCATTATGCCCGTGCTTGCGATAACAAACCATATCGATGAAGCAATCAGAATTAAATTCCTGGCGGAAACGGGTAGCTACCTCCGCACATTTTACCACCGCTTCGGGGTCATCTCCGTTTACATGAAATACCGGTGCCTGTACCGCTGCCGCTAATGAGGTACAGTAGTCGGAACTGCGGGCATCATCAAAGTCGGTAGTAAACCCGATCTGGTTATTGATCACAAAGTGAATAGTGCCGCCGGTATAGTATCCTTTCAGGTAACTCATCTGCAACACTTCATACACAATACCCTGTCCGGCTACGGAGGCATCACCATGTATCAATACCGGCAGTATCTTATCAAAGTCACTGTGATACATCACATCTGCTTTGGCTCGGGAAAAACCCACTACTACCGGGTCCACTGCTTCCAAATGTGAGGGATTAGGCATCAGCTTCAGGTGAATGGTGGTATCATTCATCGTTTGCACTTCACTACCATAGCCCATATGATATTTTACATCACCACTGCCCATGGTCTGGTCCAGCTTGGCAGTACCTTCAAACTCACTGAATATTTGCTCATAGGTTTTACCCATGATGTTGGCAAGCACATTCAACCTTCCCCGGTGTGCCATTCCAATCACCACTTCCTGCACACTATTATCTGCAGCCGTGTTGATGATGGCATCCAGCGCTGCAATGGTCGTTTCGCCACCTTCCAGTGAAAAACGTTTCTGTCCCACATATTTGGTATGCAGAAATTTTTCAAACATTACACCCTGGTTCAGCTTTTCTAAAATTCTTTTCCTTTTATTCAATGCCAATGGCTCCATCATTTTCTTTTCCACTTCATTGGTCAGCCAGTCTATTTTCTTTTGATCGCTGATATATTTAAACTCCACACCAATATGAGAGGCATAACATTGTTCCAGGTGTTGCAGAATATGTCGAAGTGTGGTGGTGCCCAACCCTATTAACTGACCTGCATGAAAGGTAGTATCCAGGTCTGCTTCTGATAATCCAAAAAAAGATAGTTCGATATTAGCACCCCTGTCCTTCCGGGTGCGTATAGGGTTGGTCTTTGCGATCAGGTGTCCTTTATTGCGATAACCCAATATCAACCGGTACACCCTGATCTCCCGCATCCAGTCGATGCCTTCTGCAGGTGAAGCAGCAATAGTGGTGGTGGTTGCTGCCGGGGTTGCTGGTATGGTGGCAGTAATAGTTTTTTCAGCAGCACCATTTTTGGTATTGCTGACCGCAAAATCAAATCCTTCAAAAAATTTTTTAAAGTCCGGATCCACACTGTCCGGATTTTTTACAAACTCCTGGTAAAGGCTTTCGATATACTGCGGGTGCTGACTGGTTATGTACTGAATATCTTTCATACTACAACGCTCAACATTTAATAGCAAAAATAGGTTGGCAAAGCTACGGATTTTGGGGTAAAGGGTGTGGGGAGAGAATAACCGCTGAGACGGGGAGACACAGGGAAATACAGGGCAGTGTTCTTGTTGCTGCTGCTTCCCGCCCCCGTCGTTAAAAAATGTATTCCCTGCGGTTAAAAAAAGCCTTTAGCCATTCAAAATCGTATCTTCCAGATACAAACTATTGCATGAAATTGCTTTTGATCCTGCTGGGATTCATCATACCACATTCTTACAATACTAATTATGCCCGGCAGAACAGCGTTCCTGAAAAGCCACAGGCAGCTTCCGTCACCCGGCCAGTTACCGACAGCCTTGACATTAAGATCGGCCAGATGATCATCTTTGGTTTTTACGGGACGAAAATTGATAAGAATGAACCGGTTTATAAAGCCGTAAAAGAAGGTAAAGTAGGCAGTATCCTGATCTATGGCCGCAATATTGCAAACCAGCAAACCGCTACTGCACTTAAAACCCTCATCGACGGGTTTCAAAAAGCAGCTTCCATACCGCTTTTTGTAAGTATTGATCAGGAAGGCGGATTGGTGAACCGGTTGCCACAATCATTGAGCTTTCCGTCGATGCCTTCTGCTTTTTTCTTAGGTACAAAAAATGACCCCGCAATCACCAAATATTACAGCGACAATATTGCTTTTACCCTTTCCCGCCTGGGTATCAACCTGAACTATGCACCGGTGCTGGACCTTCATAATGCCAACTGCCCGGTATTAGGTGCCAGGCAACGCTGTTTTTCTGATGACCCGGTCATTGTAACCAATCATGCGTCCATCGTTATCAGCTCACATGATTATTTCAAAGTGCATACTGTGCTCAAGCATTTTCCGGGACATGGCAATTCGACCACCGACTCCCATCTTGGGGTAACAGATGTGACCGCCACCTGGAAATGGGAGGAATTAATACCATATGCAGCACTTATCCAGGATAATAAGACGGAAGCTATTATGACGGCGCATATTGTAAATGGAAGACTGGATAAATCAAAACGGCCGGCTACTTTATCAAAGCCTGTGATCACCGGTTTGTTGCGAGACAGCCTCGGCTTCAAAGGGGTTATTTTTTCGGATGATATGCAAATGCAGGCTATCAGCAGCCAGTACGGACTAACCGAATCCATCCAACTGGCCATTGACGCCGGGGTGGATGTACTGATGTTCAGCAATAATATAAAAGGGGTGCCAGCCTATAGCCCTGCCAATGTTCATCACATCATTAAACAGCTGGTAATCAAAGGGAAAATAAGCCCGGAGCGGATAGATTCCTCCTTCCGCCGCATTATGGGCATGAAGGATAAATGGAGGCCTGCTGACCAGTAAATTTTTTATCGTAATAGCCGGATTCTGACCAGTTTCCCCTACCTTTGCCTCCCGAAATTAAACGGATAAAAAACAAACAGCATCATGGCTAATCACAGTGCAACAAAGAAAGATGCCCGCCAGGCAGCAAAGAGAACAATCAGAAATAAATACTACGGTAAAACCACCCGTAATGCCATTCGTGACCTGAAGGCACTGAAAGGAAAAGAGATGGGCGATAAATTTCCCGATGTAGCCAGCATGATCGACAAACTGGCCAAGCGCAATATCATCCATAAAAACAAAGCCGCCAACCTGAAAAGCAAACTGGCCAGGAAAGCAAACGCTGCGAAATAAGTTTTAGAAGATATTTTATAAAAGGCCGTCCCGTTTTAAAACGGGACGGCCTTTTTACTTTTTACCAGTATTCTTCCAATCTGATTAATTGATACTACGCCGGATATAACCGCACCAAACGTTCCTCCGGAACGTTAACCACAAATCGGTAATTGAGTCCTACCCACCCATGGTCCCGCAGGGACAAATACAACACAATGAACGACGGAAGACAGCGTATTGACTCTTGACCACTGACTATCGACTATCGACTACCGACTTCTGACTACCTACTCACATTGCATCCACATCCGCCACGATCGTCACACTCCGGAAACTTTTATTTTGATGAAGAATAGCCACCTGTTCCAGCAGGTCTTTTTTGCATTGATGAATGGTTTTACCATCACGGGGAAGTTTTAATAACAATTCATTCAGGTATTGATTGCGGATACGGCCCACTACAGGTTCTGCCGGACCAACGATGTACTTGTCATACTTCATTTTCATCGCTTCTGTATAATGATGCGCCGCCCGTTCCACCACTTCTTTTATCTTATGCTTGAAAGTAATATGTATGATACGGGAGAAAGGAGGATAGAAAAATTCTTTGCGCTTCTTCACTTCTTCAGCAAACATGCTTTTATAATCATGCTGCTGCACAAATTGTAATACCGGATGTGTGGGCTGAGAGGTTTGCACCATTACTTTGGCGGCTTCCCTTTTTCCATCAGCCGTTTCAATCAATGATGATTTTCTTCCTGCCCGGCCACTTACCTGCTCCATCAGCTGAAAGGCCCTTTCATTCACCCGAAAATCAGCAAAATGCAATAAGCCGTCGGCATCCAATATGCCAACGAGGTCGACATTATCAAAGTCGAGCCCCTTTACCACCATCTGTGTGCCCACCAGTATATCAATGCGTTGCTGTTCAAATTGCTGGATCAGAACATCATGTGCATTCTTCCCTTTTACGGTATCCATATCCATCCTTGCCACTTTGGCAGCGGGGAATGTTTCCTGTAATTGCTCTTCAATCTTTTCGGTGCCAAAGTTGCGTTGCGCAAATTTATCGCTGCCGCAGGCCAGGCAGGTATGCACCGGCGGATAGGTAGTGCCGCAGTAATGGCACACCAATTTATTAGTGAGTTTATGAAAGGTCAGCGACACATCACAATACTTGCATTGCGGTATCCAGCCGCAGGTACTGCACACCTGGTAAGGGGAATAGCCACGGCGGTTTTGAAACAGTATCACCTGTTTGCTTCTTGCTATCACTTCATTTACCGCTTCAATTAATTGCGGTGAGAGCATCACTTTCGTACGGTCTTTCTGCATGATCTTCCGGGTATCGATGACCTCAATGGGAGGCAATTGCATTTCTCCGTAGCGCTGCATCAGTTCCACCAAACCATACTTGCCAGTGGTAGCATTGTAATAACTTTCTATTGATGGAGTGCCGCTTCCGAGTAAGGTCTTTGCGCCAAACAACGAAGCAAAATAAATGGCGGCATCTCTGCCATTGTACCGGGGCGCCGGTTCTTGTTGTTTAAAGGAGGTATCATGTTCTTCATCACAAATGATCAAACCTAAATTCTGGTAGGGGAGAAATATAGACGATCTTGCTCCGAGTATGACCCTCAGTTCGCCGTTCTTTACTTTGTTCCATATCTCCACCCGTTCATTCTGGGAGAACTTGGAATGATAAATACCGATATAGCCACCAAAATGTTTTTGCAACCGCCGGATCACCTGTGCTGTCAATGCGATCTCCGGCAGCATATACAATACCTGTTTGCCCTGTTTGATATGCTCTTCAATCAATTTGATATAAATATTCGTTTTACCGCTGGAGGTAACGCCGTACAATAAACAAACGGCTTTGGTATCTAATTCTTTCTCTACTTCCTCAAAAGCTTTTTGCTGTGCAGCTGTCAGTTCAAAATCTACCTGCACGTTCTTTGGCAGGTATTTTATCCGGTCGATGATGCGCTTCTCTGTCCGGAGTATCTTCTTTTCCACCAGTCCTTTTAGTTGTGCATCAGAAGCACCCGATTTTTTCAGCAGGGAAGATTTCACCACTTCGCCTTCTGTCTTCATTAAATGGAGATAACTGAGCAGCAGTTCCATCTGCTTCGGCGCTTTTGTCCAGTTGTTCAGCAGGTCTGCAAGTTTCTCTTCCTGGTCATACTCCGGGTTCAGCAATACATAGGTTTCCTTTTTGGGTGCATAGGTTTGTTTCAATGCTTCCCATACAAAACAAACTTTCTTTTGTATCAGCCGGTTGATGACGGGATACACATGTGATGAGTCCAATACCTGTTGCACTTCAGTCAAACTCAGTTCTTTTTTGATCAGCAGGGCTTCTGCTACAATGTATTCATCATGATCGAGTGCCGCAAAATCATCGCCGTATTCCTCGTTGAACACCAGTATCGTTTCACTTGATAATTTAAAATGTGCCGGTAAGGCTGCTGCCATCACCTCCCCTTCACTGCACATATAATAGGAGGCGATCCACTCCCACAGTTTCAGTTGTTCTTCATACACCACCGGTTCAACATCCAGCACATTCAGAATATCTTTTGTTTCAAAGAACTCGGGCTTCTCCTGGTGCAATGCTTTTACAATACCTGCATACTTTTTTGTTTTGCCCAGATTCACTTCCACCCGGCAGCCGGGTTTAATTGTTTCGAGTAAATGAGATGGAACCGACCAGGTATAGTTCTTTGGTAAGGCGGCAGGAATGATGACTTCGGCGTATCCCCCCGCACCACCCCTTCCCCCTTGTGCAGCATCGTGTGGAAAAGGGGAATCAGAGTCTTTTATATTGAAATTACTTTCCTGCATTGGGGCGTTAAAGATAACAATGAATTCAGGAGTTTGTGTTATGACACTTTAGGATGGACACCGC
The DNA here is from genome assembly GCA_964443345.1 of uncultured Chitinophaga sp. GTDB lineage: Bacteria > Bacteroidota > Bacteroidia > Chitinophagales > Chitinophagaceae > JJ008. The sequence goes on along the minus strand of CAYUCU010000026.1, from coordinate 5,793 downwards.
ATGTTGCCATGGGATTTTCTTCCGTGGCTTGGTGACTTGGTGCCTTCGTGGTTAAAAACAAAAAGAATTAAAACAAAAGCATATTTATTCCCGCCTCCATGCTGCATCATACTCCACCAACTTCTTTTCCATAATAACATACACTTCATCCCGCAGTTTTTTTACATCTGCCAGGGTGTAGCCTTCCACGGGTATTTCATCAAGATAAACAATGCGGCTTACACCCGGCGTCATCAAAAACAAACTTTCATAAGGCATTCGTCTGTAAGCATCCAAAAATAGCACCGGTTTTACCGGTGTTTGTGTTTCAATGGCCACCCGGAAGGCGCCATCATAAAATTCTTTTAGCGGTGTGGTGCCCATATTAAATGTGCCTTCGGGAAAAACCATCACCGAAATACCTTTATTGATCAGTGATTTTAATACTCTTACACTGTTGGCCCGGTTGGAAGCGCTGCTCCTGTCCACTGTTACAATAGCATTTCGGTATATAAATCCAAACACCGGCACCTTGCTCATCTCCACTTTTCCTAACGGACGTATCGGCTGACGATAGGCTTTTACAATAATAGCTGCATCCAAATAAGAAATGTGGTTGCTGACGAAGATGTAGGACTTCTTTTTATCATGCGGTACTTCATACATCTTTTTATGCCAAACAAAAATCAACGGAAACCACAGATCGGCCCAGAGCATACATAAACGGATGGCCATATTGCCGCCTTTTATCCTGCCAAAAAAACTGGCGATCAATACGAATGGAAAGATGAGCAGCATGACGGCTACAAAGGTGATGAAAGCGTAGATGGTGTATATTGATTTTAGAATTCGCAAGTTAGATAATGTGAAAATGAGGAAATGAGGAAATTTGGAAATGAAGAATGCTGAGCAACGAACGGGACGTACAAGAGTCCCCTTTCGCTATAGCTACGGAGGATAAATGCGATCCCGCCAGAAGAAGGGCGGGACAGGTTGCAACAGGCGATGATAGTCCAAAGGATCCTTCGGATAGTACTACAGTTTGGCCCATGCTATTTGTTTTTGTATTTATCATCATCGCCGGGGCAATGGCATTCAAAATCTGTTTCCAGGTCGATCACCGTTACCACCACCGTTTTATCATTGCATTGAGCATATACGATACGTACCCGCTGGTCGTCATTGGTGCGGCCTTCTACAGCATAGCGGGGGCAGCGGGCATTCTGCAGGTCGCTTTTGTTGTAATTGATCGTTCCTTCCTTCATGATCTCTTCCACTTCTGCCTGGGATATTTTGCGGCATTGCATCCGGCACTTTGCGTGGTTGCTGTACTCCAGGTAAGCAGTGCGGCGGTCGAAGCCTTTATCACGGTTGGTGGGGTTGGTGGCCGGGTCTTTGGGTTTGTCGGTGGTAACTTTTGGTTTGGGAACAGGCTCACTCCCTTTTCTGTATTGCTTAATAACAATTACAGCCACCGCCAGCAACGCTATCAATATATAAGGGGCCCATTTCCTATTCACTATCAAACATTTGGCTAAAAGTAGAGAAAAAGTTGATTGGTTTATTGGTTAATTGGTAGTCCTGTAATCAGTTTTTTTCTAAAGTTTGAAGAATACCTGAATATCACGATCCTGATTAACCAATAAACCAATTAACTAATTACCCAATCCATGGCTATCTTTGCCCGCTATGGCAGCATCAAGAACAGTGGCCTTTCACACCCTTGGTTGTAAGCTCAACTTCTCTGAAACTTCTTCTCTTTCCCGCATGCTTGAAGTGGAAGGTTTTGAGAAAAAGGGCTTTGACGACCTGGCGGATGTGTATGTGATCAATACCTGTTCCGTTACAGATAATGCAGATAAGGAATGCCGCCACCTGGTGCGCCGCATACAACGGAAAGCACCGGAAAGCCTGGTAGTGATCACCGGTTGCTATGCACAATTAAAACCCCGGGAAATTGCCAGCATCCCCGGTGTGGACCTGGTGCTTGGCGCTGCAGAGAAGTTCAACATTGTGCAGCATATTAAAGAACTTACCAAAGGTGATTCTGCCAAAATATGCAGTTGCGATATTGAAGAAGTATCCGGCTTTCATTCTTCCTGGTCGGTAAATGACCGTACGAGAACGTTTCTGAAAGTGCAGGATGGTTGTGATTATAATTGTTCCTTTTGCACTATCCCGATGGCGAGAGGAAAGAGCAGAAGCGATACTATTGAAAACGTAGTGAGCAATGCGCAGCAGTTGGCTAAAGATGGGGTGAAAGAGATAGTGCTGACGGGCGTGAATTTGGGCGATTTCCTCACCCCTACCCTCTCCATCCCGATAGCTATCGGGAGAGAGGGGGAAGCGAAGACTCCGAAAGTTCAAAGAGGAAATTTTTATAGCCTCGTACAAGAACTTGAAAAGGTAGAAGGTATTCAGCGTTATCGCATTTCCTCTATTGAACCGAACCTGCTGACAAATGAGATCATTGAATTTGTGGCGAACAGCGATAAGTTCATGCCGCATTTTCATATCCCGTTGCAAAGCGGCAGTAATAAGATATTGGGGCTGATGCGCCGCCGCTACAAAAGAGAATTGTATGCTGAACGAGTGGCACTGATCAAAACACTGATGCCTCATTGCGCTATCGGTGTGGATGTGATCGTGGGCTTTCCGGGAGAGACGAACGAAGATTTTAAAGAAACTTTTGACTTTCTTCATTCATTGGATATTTCTTACCTGCATGTGTTCACTTATTCTGAAAGGGATAATACACATGCACTAAGCATCAAACCTGTGGTACCGATGAACATCCGGCACGAACGAAATAAAACGCTGCGCAATTTGTCTTACATGAAGATGCAATACTTTACCGAACAACATGCCGGACAACTCCGTAAGGTATTGTTTGAAGGACAGGATAAGAACGGCATGATTGAAGGCTATACAGACAATTATATTAAAATAAGCACCCCGCTGCGGAAGGAATGGGTGAATGAGGTGGTGGAGTGGAAAATTTAAATCAAACCTCCTAATTTTACAGCATTGGAACGTTAGCTCAGTTGGTTCAGAGCACTACTTTGACAGAGTAGGGGTCACTGGTTCGAGCCCAGTACGTTCCACTTCTCCCCTCTTTTCCACATTCTTTTTCCACCCGGTGCAACTTTCCTACTTTTAACTTGTCATTTTATTATATGCAGAAATACCAGGTGACTATACAATTTGACATGAATGATGATTTTATGGACCTGGTGCCGCCCCACCGCACCTACATTAACTTCCTCATTAATAAAGGAACTATTGACCATTATGCTGTTAGCATGGAAACACAACGGTCATGGATCACCCTGAATGCAGAAGATAAAAAAGACGTAGAGAAGATATTAAAGAAGTCTCCCCTCTTCAAATTCTGGCATTTTGAAATTGATGAACTGTTTGTACTGGACGGACAGCATTACCGCTTACCGGAAGTAAACCCCAATTAGAGGATAGTTGATAGATGACAGATGATAATTGTACAACACTATCATCTATCCGTTATCCACTATCAACTATCATCTGCTCATCCATCTTGGCTTCAGCTTCATCACCTTCTTATACACAGCACAGCTTTCTGTATGTGCTCCCGGTAAATAACCAGTGCTCATTAAAAATTCATTCACTATCTCGCCTCCGGTAAAACGGAAGGTTACTTTGAACAACTTTACCCATTCTTCTTTTGTTTTGGGATGATGGGTATCCAGCCAGTTGCGGAAAGAACCTGATTCTTTTTGGATGACCTTAATGGCCTTTGCATTATGTACCGCCGCTTCTATCTTCAGCCGATTGCGGATAATGCCTGCATCCTGCATCAGCTTCTCTTTCTTCTTATCAGTATAGCGGGCTACTTTGTCCAGGTTGAAATCATCAAAGGCTTTAAAGAAATTATCCTTTTTCTTCAGGATGGTCTCCCAACTGAGACCTGCCTGGTTGATCTCCAGCACCAGCCGGGCAAAGAGCAAATTATCATCATCAATGGGAAAACCGTATTCATTATCATGATAATGGCGGTGAACGGTGTCTTTTCCGGCATTTTGCACAAAATCGCAGTAAGTGGTTGCCATACAATCAATTTTGCCCGAAAATAGACGAAAAATATTTTGTCTGAAAAGCCCCGCAGCCCTATCTTTGCCGTCCCGTAAAAGTGATTGCTTCACTTTGTTCGCAAGGGAGTTTAGCTCAGCTGGTTCAGAGCATCTGCCTTACAAGCAGAGGGTCGGCGGTTCGAACCCGTCAACTCCCACAAAGGTCTCAATTGAGACCTTTTTTGTTTATTGCCACTGAAGCACAGAAACATAGAATGATTGCCCATTAAAACACCAGGAAAACAAAGCGGACTCCCGACTATCGACTCCCGACTATTGACTATCGACTATCGACTCCCGACTATCGACTATCGACTCCCGACTCCCGACTATCGACTCCCGACTCCCGACTCTCGACCATTCACCTACCCTCCCGGTTCCCACAATTCGATCTTATTCCCCTCCGGGTCTAGCACCCAGCCGAATTTTCCATATTCTTCATCCATTGGTTCACCCACGATCGTCACCCCTTCTTCTTTTAATACAGCCAGTAAAGCGAACAGGTCTTTTACAATAAGATTCAGCATCACATCTTTGGTGCTGGGCGCAAAATAGTCGTTGCCTTCTTTAAAAAAAGACAACACATTGTAGCCCGTTTTTTTACTACCGTCCTTATTTTCAAATTGCCAATCGGTATAAACAGTGCCGTTAAATGGTATCCCCAAATGTTTTTCATACCAGGCCACCAGCGCCTTGGGATCTTTTGCTTTTATAAAAGGTCCGCCAAGACCGATCACTCTTTCCATAACAATCAATTTTGTTTAAAAGTACAAAAACAAAATTGTATTTTTGACCCTGACATCATGGCTACAAAAGATCATACACAAACACATACACAGGAAGAAACCGATGTGCTCACGCTAACGGAAGAAACCTGTCGCCTCATCGTATGGAATGATGAAGTGAACACCTTTGAATGGGTGATCGAGACCCTGATGGAAGTATGCGGCCATGCACAGGAACAAGCCGAACAATGTGCTTACATCATCCATTTTCACGGAAAGTATGCCGTAAAGAACGGCAGCTATGATGACCTGAAACCCCAGTGCGATGCCATCACCGAACGGGGCATCAACGCCACCATAGAGGTAACTACATAACCCCCTGTAAAAGTTTTATATTTTAGATTTCCTACACCCCTAAAGGGGAGATTGGAAATATTCTCTTACTCTTAAAAATTAGAATTCCTAATTACCAAATTCCCTCATTCTCACATTTCCACATTTTCACATTTCCACATTTTCACATTCCCCCATTCCCTCATTTCTCATAAAAAAGAACCAGAGTAAACACTTACTCCCTCCCTGATTTTTTCCACATTCGTTTTATTCCCTGTAAAAACACTTGTATGTGTTTTAAGAATATACATATATTGTATAGCTAATCGTTTTCTCCTCATACCAAATCCAGTTTATGTTTAAAAAACTCACTTCCATTTTTATTGCTATAACAGCAATGACTACCTGTGCCTTTGCCCAGGTGGCACAAGTACAGGAACAGGGACCCGGGATTTCCCTGAGACTGCAACATGAGATCAACATGACCAAAGACCCTGCACTGGGTTATGTACCAAAAGACCGTTTGGTAACGGCCTACGACCAGCGCCGGCAATTCATTCAGGACAATGCCGGTCGTGCACCTTTATTTACCTGGACAGAAAGAGGTCCCAACTCCGATGCCGTGGGCCCCAGTAATGGTAATACCCGTG
>CAYUCU010000025.1:0-30471 GCA_964443345.1 uncultured Chitinophaga sp. | reverse complement strand
ACCTTACTACCAGAATGAATCATTGACCTAAAATCCCCTTCGGGGGACAGGGGGCTGGAATTACACATTAAACCTGAAATGCATCACATCACCATCCTTTACCACATATTCTTTTCCTTCGATGCGGAGTTTACCCACTTCACGACAGGCCGCTTCTGAGCCGTATTGCACAAAGTCATCATAGCCGATCACTTCTGCTTTTATGAATCCTTTTTCAAAATCAGTATGGATCACACTGGCAGCCTGTGGCGCTTTCCAGCCCTGGTGAATGGTCCAGGCCCTTACTTCCTGCACGCCGGCAGTGAAATAGGTGTAGAGGTTGAGCAATTTATATGCAGAGTGGATCAGGCGGTCAAGTGCCGGTTCTGTCATTTTATATTCTTCCATGAACAGTTGCTTATCATCCGCACTATCCATTTCAGCGATCTGTGCTTCAATGTTATTATTCATGATGATCACTTCTGCTTTTTCATTCTTTACGGCTTCTTTTAGTGCATCAGAATATTTATTTCCGGTATGCATAGAGGCTTCGTCCACGTTGGCAACATATAATACCGGCTTATCGGTCAGGAGGCAGAGATCAGCGATCGCAATCTTTTCTTCTTTATCAAGGTCCAGTTCCCGGATACTTTTCCCTTTTTCCAGGTGTTCTTTACAGCGGATCAGAACTTCCAGTTCGACTTTATATTTTGGGTCCAGTTTTATTTGCTTCTCCGTCTTGGATATCTTCTTTTCCACACTATCCAGGTCTTTGAGTTGCAATTCGGTGTCGATGATCTCTTTATCGCTTATGGGATTGATGGCTCCTTCATCTCTTAATATGTTCTCATCTTCAAAGCAGCGCACCACATGAATAATGGCATCCACTTCCCGGATATTACCAAGGAATTTATTGCCCAATCCTTCGCCTTTGCTGGCGCCACGAACGAGGCCGGCAATGTCAACGATCTCGATCTGTGTGGGTACGGTGCGGTTGGGAAGTACCAATTCTGCCAATTTGTTCAGGCGGGGATCAGGTACATCCACCAGGCCTACATTGGGGTCGATGGTGCAAAAGCGGTAGTTGCTGGCTTGTGCTTTAGCACTGTTGCTGACTGCATTAAACAATGTTGATTTTCCTACGTTTGGTAACCCTACTATTCCTGCTTGGAGAGCCATTTGCTGTTTAAGATTTTAGTTTTTTGATTTCAGGTTGGAGCCAGTTTTATTATATTGGCAACAGTCTTTTTTCTTTAAAGAGGCGCAAAGATAAGGCTTAAACGCCAATACACTTAGTGTGAAAAGATGGTTTTGGCATTTCGCCGAAAATCAGTAATCTTTCCAAAGTATTCAGGGTGTAATCAAAAATCAATAAAGACATGGCTTTAAGCAGGATCTGGTCAGCTTTTATCATCATTGCAGTATTGGTAGCAGGGTTTAAGTTCTTTGCAGTAGATGGTGATCAGCAGATATTTACCCAGATGGTCATTGGGAAGAACGGCGACTCTGTTAAGGTAAAGGAGCTGAAAGCTGCCAGCGTTCCTTCAGCCATTTTACAGGCGCTTGACACACAAGCCAGGGTAAAACAGGGGAACCTGATCTATAAGAAGGAAGGAGATAATATAGCCGTTGTAAAGCATCAGAAAGTAAATGGTATCATTGAAACCTGCAAAGATGCGGTAACGATCTGTATCGGGCTTATCGGTGTCATGACCTTGTTCATGGGTATTATGTCCATTGCGGAGAAAGCCGGCGGCATCCGTTTTTTGTCAAGGATAATCGGCCCGTTTTTCTCAAAGATATTCCCGGATGTGCCAAAGGACCACCCGGCACACGGACATATGATGATGAACTTTTCGGCCAACCTTCTCGGTTTGGATAATGCGGCCACTCCCTTTGGAATAAAGGCGATGGAAAGCCTGCAGGAAATAAACCCTGATAAACAGAGGGCATCGAATGCACAGGTAATGTTCTTGTGCCTGCATGCTTCCGGATTAACGCTGATACCGGTAAGTATCATTGCCGTAAGGGCAGGAGCGGGGGCACGCAATGCCACCGACATTTTTGTACCGGTTATGATCGCCTCCTTTGCTGCTACGATGGCGGCATTGCTGATCGTTTCACTAAAACAACGGATCAGGCTTTTGCAACCGGTGATACTGGCATGGGTGTTAAGCTTGTCGGCTATAATTGGTTTGTTTGTCTGGTATCTTACTACTTTGGACAGAAGTGCCCTGGAATTTTTTTCCGGCAGTTTTGGTAACGGGCTGTTATTGTTAATTGTGTTTTTGATCGTGTTGGGCGGCGTTTATAAAAAGATAGACATCTTCAGTGCGTTTATTGAAGGAGCGAAAGGAGGTTTTGAAACGGCAGTTCGTATCATCCCTTACCTGGTTGGGATGCTGGTAGCCATCAGTATGCTTCGTACCAGTGGCACCTTTGATTATGCGATTGAGGGGATGAAAAACCTGTTTAGTCTTTTCGGTACCGATACCCGCTTTGTAGATGGGTTGCCGACTGCACTTGTAAGACCTTTCAGCGGCGGGGCTGCCCGTGGAATGATGGTGGATACGATGAGTACTTATGGCGCCGAATCATTTGCAGGCCGGTTGTCCTGCATATTGCAAGGCTCTTCAGATACGACGTTCTATGTGGTCGCAGTTTATTTTGGTGCAGTGGGTATTAAGAACACCCGGTATGCCATCGGGGCAATGTTGCTGGCAGACCTGGTGGGGATCGTTACTTCGATTACGTTAGCCTATATCTTTTTTGGATAAAGAAAGTTGCTGATAATAAAAAAGCTGTTCTGGAAAGAACAGCTTTTTTTATAATTTAACAGGAACCGTTTAATAATTAGCAAATACAGATAATGTTCTTACTGTACTGTTTGTCGTGGTAGATGCTCTGAAACCTCCTCTGAAAACAAGTGTATAGCTTCTCCGTGCAGTGGGGTTTAACGTAGCCTGTATATCTACAAATGCACCTGGCGCAGGGGTGGGATTAAAGTTCTGCAAATTAGTAGTGGTGCCTGTTGCCCGGATATAAAAAGTATCATTAATAGCCGAAGCATAAGGGATGAACGCTGTGACATCTGTAAGCTGAACATTGGTGAAAATGTTAGTACCTCTTTTTTTAGAGAATATGTCAAATGCATACGGTAGTGCTGTCGGGTTATATACAAAATTGGCAAACCGTAGTCTTGCAGTGGTATCAGACGGTATTGCAATATCAGTTTGCACCGTTTTTTGTTTGGGTGTAGTGATCGTATCATACATAAACACCGTATAACTCTTGCCAAATTGCATATTCTCAGCAAATGATAATGGAATCTGGGTTGTGGCTCCAAGTGTATCTCTTACAAGAAAAGTCTTGATACCGGCTGAAACATTGAAACCGGGTGCTACGGCAGGGAACAAACTGCCTGAAGATAAAATAGCCCCGCTTACCTGGCTGCCATCCACATACACATGGTTTCTGCTGGCATTTACCGTGGCAATGTATACCTGGGCGGTAGCACTGTTGGTAAAATCAGTCTTCTGAGTATATACTGTCTCAATATTTTTTTCGCAGGACTGCAAAACCAGGCTGAGACCGATGACGGGCAGTGCTGCTTTTTTAATTATGCTGAATTTCATTAGTTTTCTTTTTAATAATTAAAATGAGTTTATTGTTCAGAGAACCAGCATTTTTTTGTGTGATAATCTAAAGCGCCGGCACCAATACGGTTCAGTTCGTTCAGATTCCATACATATTCAGAATTGTAACGGGGGCGAACTCTGTACACCAGCTTGGTTACATTGTCAGGGAACAAATCAGTTCCGGTTGGCGGAACAAAATCCCGGTACACCTGCTGGCCTGTATTTTCGTCAAGATCAATGTAATGATATCTTCTCATGTCCACCCAGGTTTCAAATACCCCGTGAATATACAATGCTATATATTTCTGCAGCATGATGTGCGTAAGGGTAAGACTGGCGGCTGATGCTGGTACAACGGAAGTATTATTTAAAAATGCGGTTTTGATTGCTGGTGTTAAAAGATTACCCGCAGGCACATTGGTACTGAAAGTAGTTGACAACATGTCAAAATTCAAATCTATGGCACTTCTGTAAGCAGCAAGAGCACCGGGTTTATCTCCACTTCTGAATAGTGCTTCAGCTTTCATGAACAGGACTTCTGATGCTGTCATGATCGGGAATTCCGCTCCGTTTCTGAAGATATATCGACAGTTATTATCATTGGCCGGAGAAGTATTGACGACACCACCGGCTTGGCTCACTCCGTGGAAGTTTTCTGGTCTGTCATTAGCTGTTATAACCGTTTGGCCTTTATTCGGCTGAAGCCCTTTAAAGGTTCCATTTGTATTAAGCCGCAGCAGGTATATAGCTCTCGGATCTGCAACTCCGCTAAATGCTGAATTAGCTCCTGACATTAGGTTGGCAATAAAGGCAGACTGCCGGATAGCTGTTTCTGTTCCAACTACTACGCTTCCCAAATTACCACGAAGCGGACCGAAAAAATTGGCGTTGCCACTTATGCCTGTGTTTGCAAATTTTACAGTAGCATTGTCTGCATTGTTCGTAATGGCCTTATCACAATAATATACAACAGAGTCCGCCTTATAGATAGATTTATTGCTGAGATGATTATGTACTCTTGCTAACAGACCGTACACAAATTTTTTCCATTTGTTTACATCACCGTTATAAAAATACTGATCACCGAGGGCAAGATTGGTTTGGCTTACACCATCACCGGTTCTGCTGAGATAATCCAGAGCTTCAAAAGAAAGCTGCTTTACATAATTATATACCTCCTCCTGGGTACCATATTTAAAAGTCAGCAGGCTGGAATTAAAAGCTTCATTTGTGGAGATCACTTCACCATGGTAGTCAGATAAGGTAAGCCAGCTCCACGCAAAGATGGCTTTTCCCACACCTGCATAATCCCACTTCTTATCTTCAATGGCCCATTTGATCATATTATTACAATTCTGACCAATATCAGAAAAATGGATCCTCCATAAAGAAGCTGCATTATCACTGGCCCCTGTAGTGCCGCCCATCCGGTCATATTGACCTCCGGAATTACAAAACAGGAAGTTTTGTACATATTTACCGGCAAACCGTATATCATTCAGTGGACCGTGTCCTGCTGCATTGGCACCCAGGCAAGAGATGATCGGTGGTAACAGTTTTTCTACCGGCACTCTTACATCGGCATTCGGATTGGCATAAGCCTCATCAATTTTTTTGGTACAGCTGCTGATGAAAACAGCGAGAACGGCAATATTGGTTATTGCCAGAATATATTTTTTCATTGCTGATATTTTTATTGACATAAATTATGGTTTTAGAATCCTGCCCTGATACCGAAATTCAAGCTGACCGGAGCAGGTACGTTACCAAAATCAAATCCCCATGCACCAACACCTCTTGTTCCTGCAGTATTACCACTTACGGCGGGATCGGCCCCGGTGTAGTTGGTCATCAGGATAAGGTCCTGGCCTGTAATGAAAAATCCAAGCGACTTCAGGAAACTCATTCTCTTAAGTGCCTGGGCGGGAACGTTGTACCGCAATGTAATATCCTTTAAACGGAACCAGTTTACATCTTTCTCAATAAACTCTTCTTCTGGTAACTGGGTAGTGTAAAACGCCTGGCTGTAAGCCGGAATTATTGTAATGGTGTTTACAGTAGGTGTAGGGCTATTTTCATTTCCATCTCTCAAAACGCCCTGAATAACACGGGGGGTGTACCGGTCATCTGTTCTTGTACTTATTCCTGAACGGGTAAGATACATGTCTGTACCATTAAAGATATCTCCGCCTACTTTCAGGTCCCAGAGGAAGTTAAGGTTCCAGTTTTTATATTTTAAGGTATTAACCCAGCCTAATGTAAAGTCAGGGTTACGATCGCCACGAACTTTAAATGCAGAAGCATCCACTAAAGGAAGACCATTAGCCGGGTCGATAAGAATATCTCCTTTGGCATTCCTGGAATAACCAAATGCAGTAATAGCTGTAGTAGGTCCGCCGGTTACTAACCCACCACGGGCATTATTATAAAGCCATGTATCAGAGATGTAGAACTCAGGCACGTTGGCCGGAAGAGAAATGACCTTGTTCTTCATCTTGTTAAAGTTGAACTTTGTATTCCAGGAGAAATTTTTCCTGTTGATAGGAGTCACATCAACACTGATTTCCAAACCGGTATTACGGGTAGTGCCCACATTGATCGTATTTAATACGAACCCTGTACCGTAGCTCGCCCTGAAATTTTCAGCAATTTGTTTTTCATTCAGTGTATTATAATAAGTAATATCAAAACCTAATTTGCTTTTGAAAAGCCTCATCTCCGTACCTATTTCATATGTGCTTTGAATTTCCGGCTCCAGGAAGAAGTTGTTGTTGGTAAATCCATAAGCATAACCCCCACCGCTGGAAGCCACATTATTAAACACAGACTGGTTAGCATATGGGGAGCTGGAACGGGCAGTGCTTGCCAGCGAAGTCCGCAGTTTCATATAGCTAAGTACATTACCCTTTTTCATAGAAGGGAAGATGTCGCTTACGATAATACTCAGGCTTCCGGCAGGGTAGTTATAACTCCTGAATTCTTTAGGGAAGATAGAGGATGTTTCAAACCGGTGTGAATAGGTAAGAAAGATCATATTCTTAAAATTCACTGAAAATTCTCCGAAGAATGCCAATTGACGGCTCAGTACATAGTTAGGAAGGCCTCCGGGAGGAATTAACCCCCTGTTTAACCGCTGGCGTAGACTTGCTCTGGTTGCACTACTGTCACCCATCCATTGATTAATCTGGTCCTGGGTGATTACCACGTTATTTTTTACCATTTGACCAGCTGAATTCACAGAGTCCACTATATTGGTTCCAAAAACTGAGTACTGTTCCTTTCTGTAATCCTGCCACATGGTTCCACCTAATAAACGCAGATTGAATTTACCCAGTGATTTTTTAGCAGTAGCAGTAATGGTATGATTGTATCCCTTATAATCGATATAATAATTGTCCTGCTGGCCACCGGTTGCTTTTCCTAAGATAGAGGACAGCGGATGGTAGAACGACCAGCCATCGGTAGAGAACTTATCATAACCAAACCTTCCGGATATAGTTAACCATTTAAAAGGGGTGATGTTGATACCAAACGTGGCAGTAACCCTGTCTGTAACATCATAACCCCTGTTGAATTTGACATTGAAGAAAGGATTATCAACCTCTCCATTGGCACCCAGTGTAGAGATCAATTTTTTACCACCAGCGGCATCTAAATAATCCCGGGCATCATTTGTCACAGGCCAGATCAGCAGGTTCAGCAAGTAACCACCTGCCCCTCTCTTTGGCTTGTCGTTCTCAGAACGAATGAAGGTTATTGAAGGAGTGATCTCTACGAACTTTCCGAATTTGGTGTTATTGGTAAGTCTTACAGTATATTTTTTAAATACATTCTCCGGAACGACACCCTTCTGATCAAGGAACGAACCGGATAGCCGGAAGCTATAATTTTTCTTTCCATACTCAGCAGTCAGGTTATGATTTTGAGTAAACCCCGTTTGGAAGAAGTTATCAATATTGTCAAACTTTTGTTGATTGGGATTATAGGCAGGTCCAAAAAAAGTAAAGAGATCAGATCCACCGTTTGATGATACACCATTAGATCCTGAACTCCACCTGGTAGAGTAATCCGGGAAACGGGTAAGCTTTGAAACACGGAATGAGTTGTCATAATTAACAGAGAACTTACCATCTGTTTTTCCTTTCTTGGTGGTAATGATGATGGCACCTGAACTGGCCTGGCTTCCATAAAGTGCAGTAGCTTCAGGGCCTTTCAATACTGTGATGCTTTCTATATCATTAGGGTTAAGGTCGGCTATCCTGTTAGTGTAGTCTGTATTCCGGTTTGCAGTCTGGCTGATATTCCTGGTGGAATTCTCAACAAGTCCGAGACCAGAGCCAGAGTTACTGGTTTCATTCATGGTAGAATTGTCCATGATGATACCATCAATAACAAAAAGGGGCTGATTGTCAAGTGCCATAGAATTGAATCCTCTTAACACAATACTGCTGGATGCACCGGCTTGTCCGCTGGTGGGGTTGATGGTTAACCCTGCAACCCGGCCACTTAAACCATTCAGGAAGTTTTCCCTCTGCGTTTCGGCTACTTCTGCACCGCCAACCTTTTGCGCCGCAAAACCTAACTCACGGGGATTTCTTTTTTGATCCAGCGCAGTAACCACTACTTCACCCATGGTGTTATCAGCAGTTTTCAACGTTACGCCTACGGTAGCTGCATCGCCAGGTTTTATATCTGCGGTTTCATAACCTACATAGGAAACCTGTAATGTTTCACCGGGGTTTATTTTAATTGAAAATTTACCATTAGCATCAGTGGTTACAATACGCCGGGTACCTTTTACCCGGATCGTTACGCCACTAAGCGGAGTCTTATTGTCCTCCGACACTATGGTGCCGGTGACTGTTCTTTCCTGCGCCTGGACAGCTGCGGGCAGCAAAAAGAACACCATCGATAGTGTAAAGAACAATTGGAGAATTTTTCTCATAGCTGTTTGTTTTGAAATATTAATAAATAAGCAGTTTCCGATAGTAATGTACCGCAGGGCTCCATTTGCGGTATTATGCCACTTTTACCCCGGCATCCGTATAGGGCTTTAATAGCTTATCAGCCGGATCCAGTTCTGTTATCAGCAGATCGATCTTATCCAAACCACATACACTGATCGGCTGAACGGTATTTATTTTTTCAGCAATGGTCAGGCACACCACCTTCTTTGCAGATTCTATCATCGCCTTTTTCAACTGCACCACCTCCCAGTCATTATCTGAAATGCCATGCTCCGCATCGATCGCATTGGTACCCAAAAAACAAATGTCAGCCTTCACCTGCCTTATTTTGGCAATGGCTTCCGACCCTACAGTGATCTTCGAGTTCTTTGATATCTTGTCGCCTATTAAAATGACCTCTATATTCGGGTGGTTCATGTACTCCAGGATGGCAGGGATACTGCCAGAAATAAAAGTGGCTTTCAGCATTGGCGGCAGCGAACGGGCCAGTTCAAGGATCGTGGTGCCGCCACTGGTCAATACAAACATGCCATTGCTTATTAAACTAATGGCTTTTTGAGCAATTATTTTTTTCTGATTTAATGAATAAACACCGTTGGTGGGATAATATACTTCATTAAAAGAATGGGAGAGGGCGCCGCCATGAACTTTGATCACTCTGCCTTCGTCGGCGAGTTCCTGCAGGTCACGACGAATAGTATCCTCCGACACATTGATTTCTGTGCAAAGCGATGAAGAAAGTACCTTATTGTGAAGGTTCACCTGGTGCAGTATATAGGCCTGCCTTTCCTTTTTAAGCATCCGCTAGTTTTGTAGGGCTAATGTAAAGCAAATTCCTGCACAAAAACGCAGAAACCAGAAAATATTTGCAGACTGTGGAAAGCTCGTTAGTTATTAGCCCTTAGTAAGCTGATTCCAGCCTAAATGGCTGACAGAGAGAAGATTTTAGAAAAGAAAACCCGTTCCGCACAGCGGAACGGGTAAGTTGATCGTGTCCGAATCCATAGAGAAACTTATTTTCCAAAAGTGAACCGGGCTGAAAATCCAATAGCTGCCGGCTCAAAGTTGATGTCACTTACAATATTCAATTCTGGTTTCCAGTCAAGCGAAAGATTCAGGGGAATATTGGTGAATTTATAATCAAGACCAATAACACCCATTGCACCAAAATTGGGATCTGTTGTTGTCTTTAATGTGGTGGTGTTTACCTTTTTTACAAACCCGATATAGGCACCGGCCCCGTAGAAATAAGTAAGCCCTTCAGCTGCCAGGGGTTTATGCAGTTCCAGCAGAGCACCAAATGCTAATGGATCGCCAAATGAAAAAAGACCTTCTACGGCCATTTTTTCATTGATAAAATGTTTTATCGAGACGGAATTATTTACCATAGCGGTTGAACTGCTGAGGCGTACACCAAGAGCTGTCTTGTAAGCAGTACCCTGCGGGCCGTCTTGTGCTTGTAAAGTGGTGATGGAGAAAATGCTGATTGTTAGGATAACTAAAAGGATGGGTTTCTTCATGACTGTGTATTTTATGCATAGTCAACGAAAAATGGTGCCAAGTAAGTCTAAATGAAATGCAAAAGTTGACTAGGAGGATAAAGGAGAGAATGAGACAAAGAGAATTTACTATTTTTCCGTTGTCCCTAAGCTATTCAAATGACTCTGCAACTATGAGGTATTCCTCTTTATCTCTTTCACTCCTTCACCCTCTTAGCCTAAAACAACTCATACTTCGTCTTCGGTCTCCGGGAATCGAGCCAGTTAAAATTGGGTAAACGCATTTCATCAGGACTCTTGTCCTTCATCGGCCAGATAGTGCCGGTTACACCGCTGCGGAACACTACTTTTTGTAAGGCACCTTCTCCAAAATAGATATCCATAATATCACATTTGGATTCATTGATACCGGTATAGGCACTGTCTTCATCCTGTATAAAATAAATACATTCTGCCAGCCCGGCTGCTCTCACCGAGTCAATAGCACCTTCTTTGAAATAACCATCCATTCGACTGGACTTTACCTGGTTGTATACGCCGGGTTCCACTTCATTTATCAGGAAACTATTATCAAACACATTGATCTTATCTGCCTTTTTGTTTTTGGTAAATACCCATATCGTATCCCCGGTGATCTGGCTTTCTTTCGACCAGATGATGGGGTTTTGAAAGAGACGGAACACCGAATCTTTGAACGAATAGAACATACTGTCACCTACCGCCTGCAGCGAATCTGAAAAAATGCGCACATTGCGGAAAGCTTCCAAATACCGGTTGGTACTGTCTTTTGCAGTATTGGTTGTGACTACCTGTGTTCCTTTGAGCGTATCTTTTACCAGGGAATCTTTGGTACCATAAAGGTCTGTAAGCCGGGCAGAGAATAAGGTATCAGCTGTAATGTAGATGGAATCATTCTCCTGCTTAATGATCATCAGGGGTTTGTTGGTGGCAAGCATCCGGTCTCTTTTATTGTCCCGATATACTTCCCCGGCAATGATGGTGGTACCCTGGGCAGAGTCCTTTATTATTACATTGCCCCGGGCTTGTGCAATGCCCAGGCTGTCATCAAACTTTACATCATCACCAATAATAGTTAAACCTTTATCCTTTATAATAGGCCGGCTGCCAAATTCCGCTTTGCCCGTGGCCACATTGTAATAACCATCTTTTGTTTCAATGGTCCTTCCGCTGCTGTCACGGATAAATGTTTCAGCAATAAAACGGGTGGTCTGTGTCTGTGTATTATAAATGAGGGAATCCGTTTTTATATAATAGGCCGGGTCTTTCAGCTCCACGTTCTTTTTGAAATAAACGTCCCGCAGGCCTGCATAATAATAACCTTCCTGGCTGGTAAGCACTGTTTTTTTATTGAGCACCTTGCCGCCATGTTTGTAAATGCCAATATCGGTCGTCATATCATATTCCAGGTCGGGAGTGGTGAGGGAACCTTTGCCATCTGTAAGGCGAACTCCGCCATCGAGATAGGCTATTTTTTTATTGATGAGGTATCGAAGGTGGCTGGAGTAAATATTGGCCGTGTCTGCATCATTGATATGAACATTGCCCCAGGCCTCAAATGTATTAGTATAACTGTTGATCACACAGCTGTCGCAGTCAAAATAACTGGTGCCTTGTTTTAGTTTTACCGTTCCGGCAAGTATTTGTAACGAAGTGCTGTCGTTCAGTTTTTGAATGGTTAAATGCCGGGCACTTAATATATCCACATCCCGGAGTGAATCTTTAACCGGCGATGTGGGCGCAGTACCGGGTGGAATGATCTGCGCTGACGAAAATACAGGGCTCAGCAAAAAGCCTGTAAGCAGTACGCCGTAAAATAATTTAAAGTATCGCATCAGTTGCCCCCGGAAGGAGTAGTAGGAATAGTATCTTTTTTCGATGGCGAAGTTATTGGACCGGTTTTATCTTTTCTGCCAAAGATGGACAAATTAACATAGCGTTTGGGGTGAATACGAAGATCATCGATCAGTATCTCAGCACTCAGTATGGCATCATTCAGCTTATCATATAGTTTCCGGTCATTCATCAATAGGCCAATGGTTCCATCCTTGCTGGATAGTTTGGCAGACACGGCTTTCATCTGGCTGATCATAGCGTTCAATGAATCAATAGTGGGTTTCAGATCAAGAGCGGCCAGTTTTTCACTTGCTTTTTTCGCATTACCGATAGTGGCAGTGATGTCCTCCGTATTATTCTTCAGGCTTTCTGTTATGCTGTTGGCATTGTTCAATGTTTTGGCCAATGCACCGGTTTGATTATCCATCAGGCCATTAAGGGCACTGCTGGCCCTGTTCAGGTTGGCCAGTGTTTGCTGAAGGTTGGTCTTTGCCTCGGAATTGATCAGTCCGTTAATGCTTCCAAAAATGGTATTCAGGGAATCTAATGTAGAACGTACCTTGGTAAGGGTGGGAGTAAGCTGTGCTTTCACATCGTCCAGTATGCCCACATCCACACGGGTCTTTAAAGTGTCGCCGGGTTTCAGAAAAACACTGTCGGTCCCTCTTTCAATAACAATGTAAGAAGCCCCTACAAGAGGGCTGGAGATCAGGGCTTTCGAGTCCCTTGGAATGTTTACATCTTCTGTAAGATTGATCGTGGCCACTATGCCACTCATGTTCTTATCTTTTACCTGCAGGTCATACACACTCCCGATCACATAACCGTTGATCTTTACCTCATTTGATTTGGACAAAGACCCCAGGTCATTGAAGGAAGCGTAGATCTTTTTTCTCTTTTTCAATATGTCCTTTCCTTTCAAAAAATTGAAGCCGAGAATAAGTAGCGTAAGCGCTGTAATGGTAAGGATGCCGACTTTTGTTTCGTTGCTGATCTTCATTCGATTGCTTTTACTAAGGCCGGTAAGGCCCGTAACAGACCGCCAAATTAGCCAATTATTTTTAAACGGCTGATTCGTTTAAAACCCCTTTTTCTCCGCTTCGGCCTGGTTGTCTTTTGATTTGGACTCCAGCTTCTCCTTATATTTTTTTATGGCATTGAAGATATTCAGTACGATCTCGGCCTGGCCTTCATCACTGGTAATGTATTCTTCCTCCTCTATATTGGAAATAAAGCCGATCTCTATCAGTATGCTTGGCATACCGGTGGCCTGCAGTACCCAGATACCTTTATCATTTCTTTGTTTTACACCACGGTCTATCCGGCCGGCATCTTTAAATTCTTCCTGCACATGATCGGCCAGCGTAAAGCTTTTCCGGAAATAATTCTGAGCATAGATCAGCATCCTTGCTTTTTCCGCCGGGTCGGAAGGGTCGGGCAGGGTAAGGGTGGATGTACTGTCTATCTCACCCATTTCACTATTCTTTGATACGGAATTGATCTTTGCATCATTTTTACCCACTGCCCATACATAGGTTTCTGTACCCCTGGCTTTGTTTTCCACCCACACATTTTCATACTGGTATTGATAAGTGGTTTTCTTGTAGGTCTTCTTTCCTTTTTTATACGTTTTTACAATAGGAATTTTTCCTACCACCCGTCGTTCATACCAGCCGCCCGGACGTTTACCGGCCGAATTGCAATGGATGGCAATGAACAGGTCGCCACCGGATTGATTGGCCAGGTCGGCCCTGTATTTTAAACCCGCATCAATACTGTTTTTATTACCGGGTACTATATCAGTGGTACGGGTAAAAATAATTTTCAGGTCCGGGAAGGCTTTGGCCAGCGTATCGCCCAGTTTCAGCGAAACCTGCAATGATACATTGGCTTCCGTTGCCTTTGTACCGGTGGCACCCGGGTCCAATCCTCCATGCCCCGGGTCGATGATCAGTGTTTGAAGGGGTTTTTTAGCCGTCGTTTGACCAGCAGCGGGTATAACAAAAGAAGCAATAATTAAAAAGACAAACAGGGAGGTCAATTTTTTCATCCAATGCTCTTTTTGGAGTTGTGAATTAAATTGAGGAAAGCAATGATAAGAAAGGCAGATCTATTTTGCCCGTTTCTTTTCCTTTTCTTCCACCATATTCAGGAATGAAGTTACATCCTTTGCGGCAGCCTTGTTGTTTTTGCCATTATCATCTGCTTTCACGTCTTCCTGCTTTTCTTCCAGCCATTTGATGTATTTGTCCAATGCATTCACGATGCACTCCGACAGTTCTGACTGTCCTTCGTTACTGTTCAGGTATCGTTCTTCTTCGGGGTTGGAGATAAAACCTGTTTCGATCAGCACACTTGGCATGGCCGTTGCCTGCAGCACCCAAATACCAACAGGCCGCTGTTTTACATCCCGGTCCACCCGGCCTACTTTTACAAATTCATCCTGTACATAACCGGCCAGCGTAGCGCTGCGCTTAAAGAATTGTTTGGTCTTTAGCAATGAAAGGGCGATGAACTCAGGAGAGTTGGGATCAATACCGCCATAATTTTCTTTATAATTTTCTTCTGCCAGCATTGGGGCATTCTCCCGTACGGCCAGTTCCTTTTCTTCACTTTTATGGGCCCCCCAGATATAGGTCTCCGTTCCTTTGGCAGTACTGGGAATATTGAAATACCGGTATTGCGGTACTTCTTTTGTTTTTTTCTTTCTGTTTTTCCCTTTCCCGGTATAATAGGTCACCTTTTTATAACCAACGATCTCAGACCCTTTCTTCATGGGTGCGGAGTTCACATGCACACAAATGAACAGGTCGCCTTTGCTGTCGTTGGCAAGGTTGGCACGGGAATGAAGCGCAGGATAAGTGTCCGTGGTGCGGGTATATACCAGTTTGATATCAGGAAATTTTGCCTCGATCATCTTACCCAGCTTTAGTGATACAGCAAGGCATATATCCTTTTCATAGGAATACTGTCCTTTGGCACCGGCATCGCTGCCGCCATGGCCCGGATCAATGACAATAGTGCGGACCACTTTCTGTTTGCCGGGTTTCTCTGAATGGGTTGTTATGAATGAAAAAGTGGAAACGCAAAAGGAAGCAATAAGAAAGAAGAACAAGGTTCGTTTAATCATGGTTTTTCTTTTTTTAAATGGGGTGGCCGGAATATTTACAATTTGTTTGGTTTTCCGCATAGGATGCAGAAGCAGAATCATTTACATTTGCCTCATACCTGATGGAGCAACTGTACAAATTTAGGCCAATTTATTTTTTTTACGGGATACTGACGACTGCGATGTTATGCACACTAACGTGGAAAACCGCTGCCGAAGGTATTCAGCAGCCGGATTTTCGCAAGCCTTTAACAACCGTTTCAGATACCACAAAGCCACGAAGCGGAATCGACTCTTTAAAAAACAGGGCCACCATCATCGCAGATACGGCTACACTTCCGGGCAATGATACCTCCGGAATAAGATCACGGGTTGATACCTTTTCATTAAAATTATCAAAAGACACACTGGAGGCGCCATTAAAATATGCTGCGGAAGATTCTGTTGTGATCCTGGTAGGCGCAAAAAAAGTGCTGATGTATGGTAAGACAAAAACAGAATACCAGGACATCACCCTCACCGCACCACAGGTGGTAGTGGACCAGCAAACACAGGTGGTCACAGCGGTCAATAAAAAAGATAGTACCGGCCTTATCATCGAAACAGCACATTTCAAAAGCGGGGAAAGCGAATTTACCGCCGACTCTATACGATATAATTTTAAAACACAGGTAGGAGTTACCAAAAACACCTACACCACGCAAGGTGAATTTCTTGTTATCGGGGAAACAGCTAAAAAAGTAAATGCTAATACCACCTTTATCAAAGAGGCCCGGTTCACCACCTGTTTGCTGGATGATCCGCACTTTGATATCAAGACCAACAAAATGAAAGTGATCAACCAGAAGCTCGCCGTTTCTGGTCCCGCTCACCTCGAGTTTGAAGGTGTACCTATTCCTGTTTACCTGCCTTTTGGTTTTTATCCATTAAGCCAGGGCAGGCACTCCGGTTTATTACGCCCCACTTTTATTACAGATGAAGTAAGAGGATTGGGCCTGCAGGGACTGGGTTATTATAAAGTACTCAGTGAATACTGGGATGCACAACTGTCCGGCGATATTTTTTCTTATGGCGAATGGGCCGCCGGTTTGCGGATGACCTATCGCAAGAGATATAAATACAATGGCGGATTTACCCTCAGTATGCGGTCATCTAAATTGAATTTTAAAAACGACCCGGACTTTTCAAAAACCAATGTGTTCAATGTAGCGTGGAATCATGGTATGGACAGCAAGGCAAGGCCCGGCGTTACTTTTTCTGCCAGTGTAAATGCCGGTTCCACCAAATACAACCAACTGGTTCCCGGCAATGCGCTGATCGTTTATAATAACCTGCTCGGTTCCTCTATTACCTACAGTAAAACATGGAAGGATAAACCATTCAACCTGTCGTTAAGCGCCACCCATTCACAAAATAATTCCCTGCGCCTGATCACTCTTAATTTACCCAATGCCGCATTTACAGTAAGTACCTTATATCCTTTCCAGGCAAAGAACAGCACCGGCACCGGAAACTGGTATGAAAAACTTGGCATCGCTTATAATGGTTCCTTTTCCAACAACATCAGTTTTTATGATTCACTTCCTTACGGAAAGAACGGGATAAAGCCTTTCTTCAGGTACCTGCTGGATACGGCAGAATGGAGGGCCGATCACAGCATACCCATCACTTTATCATTACCACCCATTTTGGGAGGCAGGGTACTGGTATCTCCGGGAGTAAGTTACAGCCAGACCTGGATGCAGCGGGTGACCAACTACGTCTGGAATCCCACCCTGAATAAAGTGGACACTATCACCTCCAAAGGCATTTATATCGATCAGCGGGGATCTGCTTCCTTATCACTCAACACCGCCATATTCGGCACCTACCAGTTCAAACGATCCAATATCGTGGCGATCCGGCATACCATCAGGCCTACTGTTGGATTCAGCTATACACCCGACCTGAACAAAAAACGCATTAAGAAAGTACAGGTGGACCCGGAGAATAAGGAATTATATTATAATGAGATCGGTGGATATTTTATATTGAACAATTCAACCCGCAAATCAGCCTCGCTGAACTTTGCAGTGGACAATGTTCTCGAGATGAAAGTAAAAGCAAAGAAAGACACGACCGAAGGCCCTACCCGAAAAGTAAAACTGATCGAAGGGCTTGGTTTTGCCGGCTCCTATGATTTTATAAAGGACTCGCTGAACTTGTCACATATAAGCATCAGTTTCAGGACCACCCTGCTGGATAAAATAAATATCAACGCCAGTACCACCTTAGATCCATATCAAACCGATAAGAAAGGATATGATATTGCCAAATATGCCTGGCAGGGAGGAAAATTCAGACTCGGCAGACTGGTTAACGGAAATATTTCTTTAGGTACCAATTTTCAAAGCAAACCCAAAGACGCAAAAAAAGATGAAGAACGAAAGAAGCAGGTGGAACAACGGTTGAATGATCCGGCACTCATCGCCGATCAGCAGCGCCTGTTGCAATACATGCAGCAAAACCCTTCCGAGTTTGTGGATTTCAATATATCCTGGCAGATAGGCATCAATTATTCCCTTACGTTCTTCAACCAGCCTAAAGCAGACTACAGCGGTTTTGAAAATAAATTTAATTCAGGATTTAATTTCAATGGCAGCTTCAACCTTACTGATAAATGGAAATTGTCCGGCAGCGGCAGTTATGATTTTGATACCAAAAAGATCGAATACGTCACCCTTTCTATCAACAGGGATATGCATTGCTGGCAAATGTCTATTAATGTGATACCGGTGGGCTACACCCGTTCCTTCAATTTCAGTATCAGTCCCAAGGCGCCCATTCTGCAAGACCTGAAGATCAACCGGACAAGAAATTTCTCCAATTACTAACGGGCGGTGCGGGAGTAGTAGTCACTCATCACCCTAAATACTTTTTCTTTCAATTGTTCCGTGGTTTGTCCGTTCACCGGTATGGCCTCCAGGAAATGCAGTTCTATTTTTCCCGGCCAGAACCAGAAGGGTTTGTTAGCAGGCAACACTTTTTTGGTATTGAATATCACAGCGGGAATAATTGCTGTATTGGTATCTGTTGCCAGCCGGAAAGCGCCATCATGAAATTTCTTCAGCGGCTGATCCGTACGGTTGCGGGTGCCTTCCGGGTAAATGCTCATATGCATTTTCCGGGCAAGTATGTTTTTCATTTTATCAAAACTCTGCCTGCGGCTGATCTCACTGTTGCGGTTTACCAGCACCGAACCTTTCATATAATAAAATCCAAACAACGGCACCCGGGTAAACGTGGATTTGGCAATAGTTTTATTGGCTCCCGGAATAAACGGACAGGACAACGGTACATCCAGCAGGGAATTATGATTGCAGGTAACTATATAGGTCTCACCTTTTAAAAAATGCTCCCTGCCTTTAATGGTAAACGGACAAAACACCATCCGCAGCCACACACTCATCCAGATGCGGGAGATATCGATAAAGATCTTTTGACCTTTGGGCTCCGGTATCAGCCAGCAAAACATGGAAGGGATGAACACGATAAGAAAAGTGAGTATGAAAGTAAGCATGGCCCACAACGCCAGTATCCTTGCCAGTATGTTTTTTAATGCAGCCATATTATACACTCCAGTCTACAGGGTCGATCCCTTTTGATGCAAGGTATTCATTGGTTTTGGAAAAATGTTTGCAACCAAAGAATCCGCCATGTGCAGAAAGGGGAGAGGGGTGTACTGACCGCAGGATGCAATGCTTGCTTTCGTCTATCAGCACTCTTTTTTCCTGGGCGAATTTTCCCCATAAAAGAAAGACCACATGCTTCTTTTTATCGGAAATGGTTTTGATCACCGTGTCAGTAAATTCCGCCCAGCCGATCTTGGCATGACTCATCGGCTCACCGGCCCGGACCGTTAAAGAAGCATTTAATAAGAACACTCCCTGCTGTGCCCAATGGGTAAGATTACCATGCGATGGAATGCTGATCCCGATATCATCCTGCAGTTCTTTAAAAATATTGACCAGCGATGGCGGTGGTGGCACCCCGTTTTGTACAGAGAAACAAAGACCATGTGCCTGTCCCGGTCCGTGATAAGGGTCCTGTCCCAGTATCACCACTTTGATATTGTCAAAAGGAGTCGTGTTGAACGCATTGAAAATAAGGCTGCCCGGCGGATAGATCACTTTACCCTGGGATTTCTCTGTCTTGATATGTAAGGCGATCTGCTGAAAATAAGGCTGGCTGAAAGTGCCCTGCAATACTTCTTTCCACGAGGCTTCGATCTTTACGTCCATTCTATTTTACTTTGGATGCAAGCTAAAAAAAAATTACTTTTGCGTGCCCTGCCAAACCAATTAAGAACTATTTCTTTTTTGTAAGCAATTGGAAGGGAATCATTCTTTTTCTTACTGGTCCGGTAGCTCAGCTGAATAGAGCACAAACCTTCTAAGTTTGGGGTCATTGGTTTGAATCCAATCCGGATCACAAAAAGCAATTCCGTACTTCCGGAGTTGCTTTTTTCAATTGTGGGTCAGTTTGAAAGTAATTTGAATCATAACTTGTCCCGGCAAATCCGGGATAGAACCATAGAAACATAGGTTTAAGCAACTTGTCGGCCACAGACTGGATAGAATTCTATGTGTATTTCTCTGTAACTATGCTTCTATGTGGTTCAAAGGCATTTTAAGACGACCAATTTCAAACTGCCCCAATCCCTTTTTCCATTTCGGACAGGCAAATGGTCACCAAAACAAACCTTTAACTAATTTTTGACCGGTTTATCCCGGAGTTCCCCGAAAGAAGTAGTAGCTTTCTAAAGGTTGAAAAATAAATTGTGGAGGAATGGCATTTCGGTCACACACCAAAATCAATACAATGAGAATTGCTACCCAATTATTCCTTACCGCCTGCATCAGTTTCATTGCTGCAACAGCAACAGCACAACCTTCCATCGCTTATTCCAACGTGTCCTTTATAGTACGGTCCGACAGCAGTGCCCGGTCCGTTTTGCTCAGCAACTTAATGGAAAATAAAAATGGCAGCCAATCACCTATAATCGGCAGTGCCAACTGGTCGGATAGCGGCAAATATCTCCAGTGCCGTTCCCTCTTAGCATTTGATTATGGCATGCTCACCACCATCATCGACCCGGAACATATCGTAAAAGCAGAACTGGTACTAAATCCCTTACGTCCCGTTAATGACCCCGAGAATGATAAACCCAAACCTACCAAACTGGTGGTAAGAAGAGTGCTGCAGCCCTGGGAAGACTCGCTGACCAACTGGGCGAATCAACCACCGGCCGATACAAGGCATGAAAGTTCAAGACTGGTGTCCAACAAGAAAAAAGAAACAGCAGTAAGGATAAATGTAACAGAACTGGTAAGAGATATGTTCAAATACGGTAACAATGGTTTTTTACTCAGCAGTAAAGACCTTGCGGCGAACCCCTACAGCCAGTGGTTTGCTTCCGTAAAGAATGAAGATAAAGACCTTCGTCCTTTATTGCTTATCAGCATCTCTGTACCTTATTCTGTAATGCGTGATGCAGGTATACCGCCATTACCACTTACAACGGAAGACAAAGCAGAATTATTAAGAATGTACACCCGGCCCGAACCCGTAACCACCACACCGCCACCACCCAAAGAACCCGTAAAAGATTAACCGGAAAAGAATTCAGCAACTATTCTAAAGGCAGGACATCAGCGCATTCAACATCTTGCTATCAGTGAAATTTTTGATGTAACCAGGGCGTTTTTCACTATCGACTATCGACTATCGACTATCGACTATCGACTATTGACTATCGACTATGGACTATCGACTATGGACTATGGACTATCGACTATGGACTATCATCTCTCAACTATTATCTATTCACTTTTCAGCCATCCTAAACCCATTCAAAAACACATTGATCCTCGCCTCTGGCAATTCCTTTTTGCTATAAGCATATAAGAAGCCAATATATCGTCCGTCCGTCCAGGCCTGTATCTTCCAGTTGTTCTGATCTTTATCCTGCCAGTAATCAATGATGCCACGGGTGTTCTCATTATTATTAAGCCGGTGCCCTTTTCCATAACCTGTGGACTTTACGATATCAAAACTTTCTTTCAGATGGTCCGAGTAGGCAATGATCAGGTCTTCCGCCATGTCCAGGTTATTTTGTGGTTTCAGCAGTTTTACACAGATCACCCCATAGCTTACTTCTCCATTGATACATTCTCCCGAATAGACCACGGAAGAATCCTGGCTTTTCGACATATCAAATCTGGCAGCACAAAACATATAAGAAGAGCAGCCGGAATTACCCACCGGGTATTTCTTGATCGTTTGGGCTTGCACCAGCAACGAGACCAGCAGCAACAACAGCACAAAGAAGTTCTTTTTCATATTATCGTAATTATAAACAGGTTGGTGTAAGGTGGTTTACTTGATTCCCGGAAAACGAAGCCCTTCCAGGAAGACCTCTGCTTTTTTATCCGGCAATTCTTTATTGCTGAACATATACAATACGCAAATATAGCGTCCATCCGTCCAGGCCCTTATTTTCCATTTATTTTTATCACTGTCTTCCCAGCTGTCATGAATGCCCCGGGTAGCGGGATTCTTGCGCAGCTTATGCCCCTTATCATATCCCTTTGACTTTACAATGCCATAATCCAGTTTTAAAAAATCGAGGTAACTGATAACAGTGTCTTCCGCCGCATCCAGGTCGGTCAATACCTTTATCAGCTTCACACAATAAATACCATACGTTACGCCGTCCTTTTCACAATCATCGGCATAAACGGTGGAGCCATCCTCCAGGTCATACGCATCAAAACGGCCCGGCGAACAAAATACTTCCACCGTACAACCGGTATTGCTGATGGCAACAGTAATGGGGGATTGCTGGGCAAAACAAATGCTAAGGCTAAAACAAAATACAGGCAGGGCTGCTAATCGGCGCATAAAAAATAATCAGTTTAATCGCTTCACTTCGAAAGGTACGGTGAATGCGCTGTAAAGATAATCGGGATTCCCGATTCGTTGCATACCACGATAATTACAGGGGAATCGCCGGATTCGTTTATTTTGCGGGCTCAATTGACTGCTATGCCCGCCACATTTCACTATGGAATTGATCAACTGACCGTCGCAACCGCCATTGCCATCGCCTCCGGCAAAACAAAAGGCCTGTTGCCTGCTGCAGCCATCAAAAAGATCAACGACAGCCAGGCGGCCGTACAGCAGATAGTGGATACGAATAAAATAGTATATGGCATCAACACCGGTTTTGGCATACTGGCCAATACAACCATTTCTAAAGAAGATACCGCCACCCTGCAATACAAGATCCTTCAAAGCCATAGTGTAGGGGTGGGTGATCCCATACCGGTGGAAGTGGCCAAACTGATGCTCATCACCAAAGTGCAGGCACTGGCACAGGGATACAGCGGGGTGCAATTAGCCACCCTGGAACGCATCATCTGGCATATTGATAACAATGTGATACCCGTAGTGCCCGAAAAGGGTAGTGTGGGGGCCTCCGGCGACCTGGCACCATTGGCCCATTTGTTCTTACCATTGATCGGGTTGGGAGAATGTTATTATAATGGAGAAAGAAAAGATACCGGGTATGTGTTGCAGGATGCAGGCCTCACCGCAATGACACTGGGACCAAAAGAAGGCCTTGCCCTTATCAACGGTACCCAATTCATCTTATCGTATGCTGTAAAGGCTGTGCAACGGATGCACAACTGCCTGGAAGCAGCAGACATCATCGGGGCGATGAGCCTCGAAGCACTTACCGGCACCAAAGCCCCGTTTGATGAACGCCTGCATGCACTTCGTCCTTATGCCGGTAACAAACTCGTGGCACAACGGCTGCGCCTCCTGCTCCATAATTCCGACATCATGCAAAGCCATATGGATTGCGGACGGGTGCAGGACCCGTATTCCCTCCGCTGTATGCCACAAGTGCATGGTGCCTCCCGCAATGCCTGGCTGCATTTAAAAGAACTGACTGAAACGGAACTGAACTCCGTTACCGATAACCCCATCATCTTAAGCGCTGCCGATACCATTAGTGGGGGCAATTTTCACGGGCAGCCATTGGCCTTGCCATTAGACTATTGCTGTTTTGCCGCAGCAGAGATCGGAAATATCAGCGACAGAAGATGCTATCTTTTATTAGAAGGTAAATGGGGACTGCCGCTCTTACTGATGAAGGATGTGGGATTGAACAGTGGCTTTATGATTCCGCAATACACTACGGCAGCACTTGTCTCTGAAAATAAAACGCTTTGTTTCCCTGCCAGTGCCGACAGTATTCCCACTTCACTGGGACAGGAAGACCATGTAAGCATGGGCAGCATCAGTGGCAGAAAGATGAACCGGGTATTGGATAACCTGGAGTTCATTCTTGCTATTGAATTACTCTCTGCCTGCCAGGCCATTGAATTCCGCCGCCCGCTAAAGAGCAGCGAACTGCTGGAATTTGCACACGACCAGGTACGGAAGCTGGTCACCTTCGCCAATGAGGACCGCATCTTTGCCAACGATATCAACAAAGTATCCGGCCTTATCAAAGATTTTTCTTTTGTAAACAACGTAAATGAATTCGCTGCGCAAAAGGGAGTACAATTGAATGGCGGGTATGAAGGGTTTTAGTGTGAGATTTTTTTTCAACACAGAGATACAGAGAACAGCAAGAGTTTCACAGAGTGTATCCTCTGTGTAACTCATTTACTCAGTATCTCTGTGTTGAAAAAAGAAAAAAAGAAATAAGATCACACTCTCACAACAACACTGAACCTCTCCCAGGAGCAACAACTTTTATCTATTAACTTTTAGTTATTAACTTCAATAAACCTCTCCCGGGAGCAACAACTATCATCTATCACCTATCATCTGTCAGTTGTCCACTACCACCACCGTCTCCAGCGCCAGCTCCATCATCGGCAATAGCGCCTTTTCCCGCTCGTCAGCAGAGATCTTTTCATGAGTGGGTATCACATCCGAAACGGTCAGCAGGGTTGCCGCCGTTTTACCCAGATGTTTGGCATTGGCAAACAATGCAAATGCTTCCATCTCCACTGCCAGGCAGTTATGGGCAACAGCCACGGCCGGAGTAGTCATGTCTTTCCGGTAAAAAATATCGCTGGAATGAATTGTACATTGCTTCAGCGGCAGCTTCATCGTTTCCGCTGTGGTATTGATCACATCAAAAGCATTTCCCTGGTGCGGGATAAGGCTGCCTTCAATACCCCAGGCATATTGAGCAAAGGTGGATTCACTCGCCGCACTGTCGGTATTGATCAGGTCAAACAACTTCAGCTCCGTAGTGTAAGCGCCGCAGGTACCGATGCGGATGATGCAGTCCACTTCATATTCGGTAAACAACTCGTAGGAATAGATACCGATAGAGGGACAGCCCATACCGCTGGCGCCCACCGTTACGGTTTTGCCTTTGAAAGAGCCGGTATAATAAAAAGCATTGCGGGTGCTGCTCACCAGTTCGTACTCCTGCAGGTAATGTTCCGCAATATATTTGGCCCGCAGCGGGTCGCCGGCAAGCAATACGGTTCGGGCAATATCCCCCGGCCGGGCACTGATATGTATGCTCATAAATAAAACTTATGCGATGAAGGTATTTATTTTATGATAGAATAACGACTTTTGCTTTTCAACACAGGGTTACAGAGAACAGCAGAGAGTTACACAGAGTGTATTCTCCGTGTAACTCCTGTACTCATTATCTCTGTGTTGAAAAAAATAAAATTACACTATGCCCACACTTTCAACACAGAGAAACAGAGGATAGCAAAGAGTTACACAGAGTGTATTCTCCGTGTAACTCCTGTACTCATTATCTCTGTGTTGAAAAAAAACATTACACTATGCCCACACTCATCAAAAAATACGACCCCGTAAAATACAAAACCCCAACCGGCAGCACCCTCTCCTGCAAAGGATGGATACAGGAAGCTGCCCTGCGCATGCTGCTCAACAACCTCGATCCTGAAGTGGCCGAACGTCCCGACGACCTCATCGTGTACGGTGGCCGTGGCAAAGCCGCCCGCAACTTTGAAGCCCTCGACAATATCATCGCCGCACTCAAAGTATTGGAGAATGATGAATCCCTCCTTATCCAATCCGGTAAACCCGTCGGCATATTAAAAACACATAAAGACGCACCCAGGGTACTCATCAGCAACAGCCAGCTCGTACCTAACTGGGCCAACTGGAAACATTTTGATGAACTGGAACAAAAAGGCCTGATGATGTACGGACAAATGACCGCCGGCTCCTGGATCTACATCGGCTCACAAGGAATCGTACAAGGCACCTACGAAACCTACGCCGCCATAGCCGATAAACATTTTTCCAAACAACAGGGTCCTCCCACTCCCCATTCCCCACTCGCCACTCATGGCTCCCTCAAAGCAACCCTCAACGTCACCGCCGGACTCGGAGGCATGGGTGGCGCACAACCACTCGCCATCACCATGAACGAAGGCGTGGCCCTCATTGCCGAAGTGGAAGAATGGCGGATCGACAAACGCATCGAAACAAAATACCTCGATGAAAAATATACCGACATTGATGAAGCGATAGACAGAGCCGTTAGCTGTAAGCAATCAGGCGATAGCAAAAGCATCGGAGTACTTTGCAACGCCGTTCACCTGTTACAAAGACTGATAGAGAGAAACATCATACCCGACACCCTCACCGACCAGACCAGCGCCCATGATCCGCTGATCGGTTATATACCACACACACTAACCAACGAACAGGCCAACATATTAAGACAACAAAACCCCACCGAATACCTCGAACGCAGTTACGAAAGCATGTACCTCCACGTACAGCTCATGCTGCAACTGATGGACAAAGGCGCTATCACCTTCGATTATGGAAATAATATTCGGGCAAGAGCACAGGAGTACGAAGTCAATAGTCAAAAGTCGATAGTCAATAGTCAGGACTCGAAAGTCAATAGTCGGGAGTCGATAGTCAATAGTCAAGAGTCAGGAGGCACGACTCACGACTCACGACCACC
Organism: uncultured Chitinophaga sp.; assembly: GCA_964443345.1. Taxonomy (GTDB): domain Bacteria; phylum Bacteroidota; class Bacteroidia; order Chitinophagales; family Chitinophagaceae; genus JJ008. Next base: position 4,390 of record CAYUCU010000025.1, on the reverse strand, counting down.
GACTCTCGACTCACGACTCACGACTCACGACTCACGACCACCGACTATCGACTCCCGATTAACGACTCACGACTGCTTCGCTTTCCCCGGCTTCGTACCCGCCTACATTCGTCCGCTTTTTTGTGAGGGCAAAGGTCCGTTTCGCTGGGCGGCGCTGAGCGGAGATCCCAATGATATTGCTGTGACCGATGAGGTAATTAAAAATATGTTTCCCAACAACCACGGTATGCTCCGCTGGATGAAAATGGCAAAAGAAAAGATCGCCTTCCAGGGATTGCCCGCCCGTATCTGCTGGCTGGGACAAGGCGAACGGGAAAAAGCAGGCCTTGCCTTTAATGAATTAGTAAGAACAGGAAAAGTAAAAGCACCGATCGTTATCGGTCGTGATCACCTGGACACCGGCTCTGTAGCCAGCCCCAACCGGGAAACCGAATCCATGCTGGATGGCAGTGATGCCGTAGCTGACTGGCCCATATTAAATGCATTGGTAAACACAGCCGGCGGCGCCAGTTGGGTAAGCCTGCATCATGGCGGGGGAGTAGGAATGGGATACTCGATCCATGCCGGAATGGTTATAGTAGCTGACGGAACAAAAGAGGCAGAAGAAAGATTGAGAAGAGTATTACGCAATGATCCCGGTATGGGAGTGATACGGCATGCGGATGCGGGGTATGATATTGCGAAAGACACCTTGCAAAAAAATGGATTAGACTTTAAAGACCGATTGAAATAAACATAGGCTCCATCTCCATAAACGACCTAAAGCCCTCCTTTGGAGGGTGGGGAGGCTGCTTCATTCCGCCAAAGGCGCTTGCCACTCCGCCATCTCAGTGTCTTGTCATCCCGAGGAACAGCCTGTCCCGACTTTTTCTTGGGGAAGGGATCTTGTATTCAATCACCCTCTCCATCCCCTCAGAATACCATAAATATGGTATTGCCCAAGCAGGTTCTATCAGCTACTTTGTTGCTACTAAATGCAAAAGTAAACCGCCGCAACCATATATTATCGACCTCGGAATACTGGCAGAGGAGAAGGAAATAGTGGAAGGAAGGAGGAAAGTTGAATAGTGCTTTTAGAATTTAGAAACATCATATCGCTCTGATGATATGAGGGTTTTTATAATCTACATAGCTCTAAGATTCAGAGTAAAATAATTTGTAATTTTATTTTCCGACAAGTACTTATTCTATGACTGCAACTGTTATTAGTTAGTCATAAATATATTACTTTTATAAGTAGACTAATTTGAGCATAATGTCCACTTCCACAAGACAAGACCAAAAAGTACCGGATCAAAATTGTCCCGAAGACACTAAAACGTTTCTGGATAAAGTAGGTGTTTTAATAATTACTTTTGTAATTATAATACTTTTGACTTGTATGTTTGTAGTTTTAGTAAGTATAAAACCTTCTAAAATTAATACTTCCTTAAATTTTAAATTGGATTCAGTTCATATCGAACAAGTCGACACTACATTTGTAATTGCGAATAAGGAATTTATTAAAAGCTTGAATCAGAAAATTGACTCTCTAAAGATTGAGACGACTAAGCTCGCAGAAATAAAATCAGATATAGAGGACAGTCAGAAAAAAAATGAAGATTATTTTAAATTAATATTGGCACTTGTAGGTTCGGTGTTTGCAATTGTGGGCTTTTTTGGGTTCAAGTCAATTAGTGATACTAGGCAAGCAACGTTAGACGCTGCAAAAATTAAAGCAGAAACAGTAGCTGAAAACTCAGCAAAAGCCCAAGCAGAAAGTACAGTTAGGTCTTATCTACGAGAAGAAGGAGAGCAAATCTTAAATGCCTCAGCCGCCAAAACTGCAGCCGAAGTGGCAAAAGTTACCGCAACTGAAATTTCTATTAATACAGCCTCCAAAACAGCAACTGACATTGCTAATCAAGAGGCAAATAAATATTTTGGCGATCAAAAGGAGTTTCAAAAAGCGGCACAACAGGATATAGATTTTCAACAAAAGGAGTTAAATGTTTTAAGGTCACGTATCATTGAATTGGAAACAATAATATTTGGATCAGATGCTGGAGATACAGATCAAACAGCAACTGGTACTACTCAGGAACAAAAAGATCCTGTAGTATAATTTTTTATGATTAGTACATTAAATTTAGACATCAGTGAAATCGAACAGCTAGTTAATAAGGAAATCTTTATTAGCAAGATGAATGTTATGCAATTAAAAGAGATAATAAAGTATACAAATCGCAAATCAAATGAAAACTATCCTTTTCAGGAGGGAGGGGGAGTTGAGGAAGAGTATTTATATTATCAAAGAATTAAAGACAGTGATCGTGCCTACCAAATAAAATTGTTTTTTCTAAAGCACATTTGGAATAAATATTTTTATAAAACTAAACGAATTTCACCGCTTGGAACTTTTCCTTCCTCTATAATTTTAGCATTGAATTCGTTTGATGGTATTTCGATTGAAGAGTATAATGCATATTTAGGCGTTGAAGAAAAGCCTGAGACTGTCTATTTAAAAAGAGAAGAGCAGAAGATTGTAATTCCTAAATCAAATCAGGCATTAATAGTTGATGGCCAGCATAGAATAGCTGGACTGGAGTTGCTTTTAGAAGAGGCTGAAAGAAAAGAGATCACTTTTAAAAAGGCTAATAGAAAGGATTACTATGCAAAGCAAGGGGAGGTTCCTTTTGAGTATATTCAGGCAGAAATTAAGAAATTTAACTTTATTATTTCTTTCTTAATTGATTTTGATTTGTATGAGCAGTCGGAAATATTTGCAACAGTTAATTTTAATCAGCAACGTGTAAATAAATCATTTTATTATGACATTTTCGGCACTGCTAACACTGGTAAAACTATTGAAAAGTTGTTGCATGATGTAGCATCTCACCTTAATTATAAGGAAGACTCACCGTTATTCCATAAAATTAAAATGTTGGGAACTGGGCAAGGATATTTTTCGCAAGCATTTTTTGTTGATGCACTAATTCCTCATTTTAAGAATGGAGGTTTTCAATTTGTTTACAATGATTATCAGTACGGGGGGGCAGTGTTTAATAAAGTTCCTGACTTTCGTAAAGCTTATTTTAGAGGGATATTCATTCTTTTTGATAGATTTTTGCCTTCAGCACCTGGGGTTGCATATAAGAGTAATTTACTTAAGACAACCGGGATGGGAGCATTGATTCTTTTGCTACCCAAAATTTTCAACTATATTAAAAACAAGAATATGGTTAGTACTTCTAAGGAAGTTTTGTCTTTACCAAGTAATGAAATTATTCAAGTTGTTGAAAATATTTTTCAAGAAATAGTTGTTAAAGGAGAAGAGTTTTTTGGAGAAACCGGTAATTATAGCAAAGGATCAGGGAAAGGTCTACAGAATAAATTATTCCAAGACATTAATAACAACTTAGGTCTTGATTCAAAAGAAGAATTAGCTGTAGAGCCAGTTGTATAAGGTAAGCAAATTTTACTACTCTTAACGTTGTCCTGAGTCTGTATCCCCCACCACCTCCCTTTGCGCCTCCGCACCTTTGCGAGACACCCCTTGTTATCCGTAGTATTCATCCACTAGAATAAAAAAGTGAAAGGTTGTTATTAAATGCAATCATTTTACACTTCTCCACTTACCTGTCTACCAACCGCATCCGGTACGCATTCATCGCTGTCTCTCCTAATTTTCGGATCAGTCGGTAGTTCACAATAAGTCCAACCGGGGCGCCTATTACAGGTAGGAGTTGCGCCATTTTGGCCAGGTCAATATAATCACGGTATTCCTGCTGGAAATTGCGCCAGTCGAATTGGTTGATATCATCCGGCAATAGTTCCTTTTTCGTTTCCCAATCAGTCATTTTCAGGTACACGGATTGGCGGTGCTCATCACTGGAAAAAGCCAGTTCAAAAATGTGCAGGAGATAGACCCGTTCCTTGTAATCGTCCATATCGAAACCATAGAGATTACCGATCTCGAACAATAGTTTGAGCTTGATGCCAATTAAAATAGGAAAGTCAGCCAGGCCAAGTAATATCCCGCCGGCACCGGTAATGCCACCTTCCAGAGCGGCCGTATTTCTATAATTCTCTATTTTCTTACTGATAGCCGCTTCCTGCTCCTGGAAATTGATATAAAGGTTAGGTTCACCAGTAGTATATTTTGCACCAAATAAAACACCCCGGATAAGCTGTTTAACAGTGGTCGTAATGGCCTTGTGCACTTTTTCCGGTATCCAGGAATTGATCTTTCCCTGTACCCTTTTGGAAAGCTTACTCAGCAGGGAAGGCCTGCTTCGCATTTTTTTCTGCCAGGCGGCCAGTTCTTTTCTTACCTGGAGTTCGTAAGCTGATTTCATGTGCTGACAAAGATACCTTCGTTGTCCTCGTTCTCCGTAGTATTCAAATAATC
>CAYUCU010000024.1:0-31501 GCA_964443345.1 uncultured Chitinophaga sp. | reverse complement strand
TTATATGCACAGTGACTCAACAATTATTGAAAAAATTAAAGGGCTTTATAGTCAAATAAGATTAGTAAACAAAAAGGAAAAACATGTGGACTTTAAAATAGTGGATACAGTTGAATTTTTTTATTTAAGTACATTTAGGTTTCATGACACTCTAACGTCTTCTGAACTTGGTATTGAACAAAAATTGATTGACAGCAGTCAACTCTATCATGAAAAATTATATTTTGAGCCTTTTGAATCCCCATTTTTAAAAAGGATGCCTTCTCTTAAAGAAGCGCCGCTGTATTTAACTTTCTCCAAACCCGTTGGTAACTATGCCATCGTTGAGTTAAATAATAAAAGGAATAACCCCAAAAGTATACGACGAACAGGGTTATGTATGTCGATACTATTCATATTTGATTCCAACGGTTTTATTATGCGAACTTCAATTCAATCTGGGGTTTATAACTAAAACGGCAGCCAACAGGCAGTCTTGCGTTACCAGGGGGGACGAATAAATCCTCATTGGCAGTGCGACTATCAGCTGCATACCTGCCTGCCGGCAGGCAGGTCCGGCTGACCGAACACGGATGAACATCAGAATATATTCTCATCTTTTGTAACTTCGGTTGACTGCAGTTCCAGGCAGGACGTTTTTTCCAAATGTCCTGCCGAACGCAAAGTTGTGGACGCTATGCGGCTATATTAAATGAGCACTTTGAAATTCATATCAGCATTTCTTATTATTATTCTGTTGACTTCTTGTGGCAAAACAATTAGACTTGCTGACGAAGATTTCAGATGGATTCCATATAGAGGAACCGAGACACTTGTTTTTAATTCTAACGCCGGTGACACAGACACGATTTTTTTATTGGAAACAGACCGACAAACAGTTCCAAGTGACCCCCTAGATGCTTTTCCTACAAACCTGGAACACTTTACAATTGCAGCAAGACATAGCGACCCGAGTCCTCCAAGTGGAAATCATAGGTATCTTGAAAGTGTATTTCTTGAACTTTCAGCTTCCGAATACAAATCACCATATCTAACATTGCATCATACCGGAAAAGACGCATGGTTCTATGGTGGAGGGTTCATGGAGTTGAAAGACTTAGATACTATTAATTTCGTATCACTTGCGACAAAACTCAAGACTTATCATGACATTATATTATTGAACCCGGAATCAAACGAGTATTCAGACAGAAGCAATTTTATAACAAAAGTATATTGGAGTAAATCAGAAGGACTTATTCGGTACGACAAAAAAGACAGTATTTATTGGGAGCTCACAAGGAAATACAGCCCATAACATTCAGTTTTGCGTCAGCAGAGAGTGACGAATTTCTTCTCCGACGAGTCTCTTTCCGGGTAATCGGCTATTGCCAGTTTCATTCGGAGGAGATTCGTCGGGGAAGGAAGAAAAATAGTAGTAGTTTCAGGTAGTAAAAAGCACAGAAAGCTATGTCCGGGTATGCCACACCGGAACGGCACAATAAACCTTAACCAAAAAAAAAATACTTCCTATGGCAAAGAATTATTCTGCTACTGATATCGTAGAGCTTTCAAAAGAAATTGTAAACGACCTTACTAACACTGCAAAACAACAGGAATGGACAGCGGCCATTTCTCAGGCGCCAACGGAACTGCTGGTTGAAGTTACCGGCCGGTTGATCAGTAAAGAAGAATACAAGCCGGCCAGTATCAAAGCCCTCCGGGAATCAGTCATCTCTGAAATAGAGCGGAAAAATGCTGAGAAGATAATCCAGACCATGCAGCACTTGGATGAATCGGCCAGCAAGCTGAGTAATATTTCCCTTTTCCTGGCTGTTGTCGGGGTGGTTCTTGGTATCATCCAGATACTTAAAGAATTCGATATTATTTAGGAAGGGCTGCTATTTTCCCTGCCGCCCCGGTGTCTGGCAGACTGCAACTACAGTTATTCGTCAACCTGTAGTGAGTTAGTTTGAAATGTATTTGAATCACACCTGCCTACCGGCAGGCAGGTAGGAGCATAGTAACATAGGATAAAACATAGAATTTTTTGTGTGTATTTCTATGTCTCTATGCTCCTATGTGGTTCAAGTACTCATAAGACAACAGATTTTCAAACTGTTCCACTACCCATCAACTGGACAACTATCGGGTTTTATTTTTATATTTAACTCCGGCAACCCGTGCGGAAGGACCTCTTCAAAACCAACGATCCCATCATCCACTTATAAATGATCATCATGAGAACAGAAAAGACGACCGGCTGGTTACTGATCGCCGGGGCCGTAGGTGTGCTTATCCCCTACACCATTCTTTCTTCCAGCTTTGACTATCCTGATATCTTACGACAGGACACAGCCATCATCCTCACCCGGTTTCATGATGGTGGCAACTCATTGATCTGGACCTGGTTTGCCTTTGCACTGATCGGGATGCCTTTGATACCAGCCTATATTCTTATCGGTAAAAAGCTCGAACACCGGTCCGGATTAGTTCGGGTAGCCACAACAATAGGTGTGATCGGACTGGTCGTGCAAATGATCGGCCTCCTGCGCTGGACCTTTGTAGTTCCTGTCCTGGCCGACACTTTTGTGCACAGTGGTGATGCGGCCGCTAAAGCAGCAGCTGTTGTTTCATTCAAAACCATTCACCAGTATGGCGGTGTGTTGCTCGGTGAACACTTAGGACAATTATTTACCATCATCTGGACCGTTTTGATCTGTGTTATTTTTACGAGGTTGAAATTGTTCCCTAAATGGGTCAGCTGGCTGGGGATCATCAGTGCATTCATTTATTTACTGGCACAGTTAGAACTGCTTCAAACGGTGATGCCCGGTCTGCCCGTTTGGGATATGGCAGGCTTTATCGGCAGTACGCTTTGGCTTATCTGGCTGCTGATCGTTGGTATCCTGTTCATACGAATGAAACCGTCCACCACCTAAATTCGTTCATCCATGGCAACACAGATCGTATTACTGCTGACATTACTGGCATACAGCATTATTGTAAGCCAATCCTTCATGTACATCCTTACTTTGAAGTATTCACAGCTGCGCCTGGAGGCAGGGCCTTACATACAATTGCGAAAACTTACAGATACCAGTATGAGGAGTAACTTTAAATATGTGATCTATGCAGCACTGCTCAGCAATGTTACGCTGGTGATTTTAACGGTTAAGTTTCCGGGCAGTTTACTATTTATTACTGCTATTATAGCATTTATTGCCCTGGTTGCGGATATATTGCTGACAGTAAAAGGCAACTTGCCTGTTAATGATATCATTAATACCTGGTCGCCGGAAAACTACCCGGCCGATTGGAAGGAGTACCGCAGCAGGTGGTTCACTATTTTTCAATACCGGCAGATTGTTACTATAACCGGCTTTGTGAGTTTACTGGCGGGTGTAGTGTTTGGATGATGCTAAATGAGACGGGTGCGGAAGAAATGTCTTGCTTGAAACGCCGGATGCATTGAAAGAAGTGCCTGCCAAATAATCAAAGGTGTTGACAAAGAAAGCGATGGTTAAGAACAAGTAGGCAGGAATGTTCTGGAGCTGCAGCAAAAAAAACCTGAATACACCAAACCATATTTTTTGTAACTTGGCTTTATGAAAGCAGTATCAACAAAAGAACCCCAGTTTATTACCGACAAAAAAGGCAAAAAATTGTCAGTGGTAATTTCAATTACAGAATACAAAAAAATGCTTGAAGACCTGGAACAATTAGAAGATATCCGCCTTTATGATGCTCTGAAGTCCAGGAACGAGAAATCAATCCCACTTACGCAATACCTGCAACGCCGTAAAAAAAAGCATGCCTGAGTACTTTATAGCTGCTAATGAACCGCACCTGCCCGGAAAACAGTCTCTCCTAAAGCACAATATTATTTTGTAACTTGCTGAAAATATTCTTCTATGGATATAGCCTCTTACATTGAAATAAATCCTAAAATAATGATGGGCAAGCCTGTCATTAAGGGCACTCGTATTACAGTTGAATTAATACTGGAAAAGCTTTCTTCTGGTGAAACATTTGAGAATATTATGGAAGCCCATCCACATATTTCGAAAGTACAGATACAGGCAGCCCTTTCATTTGCGGCTCAATCACTTAAAGGCGAAAATATTTACCCAGTTACACTATGAAGTTCTTAGCCGATGAAGGTGTGGACAAGCCAATCGTGACCCAATTACGGACTGCGGGATTCAATATTGATTACGTTCTGGAATTGATTCCGGGCGCTGACGATCAAACAGTGTTGGAACTGGCCTATTCACAACAACGAATACTTATTACCCAGGATAAAGACTTTGGGGAATTGGTTTTCAGACTGCATCAACCACACCATGGCATCGTATTGATACGATTGGAAGGATACTCCCCGCATTTTAAAGCAGAAATTGTGACTCAATTTTTACAACAACATGAAGCCGAGATGCTAAACGGATTTACTGTTATTCAGCCCAATGTCATTCGCATTCGCAAATAATACTAAATGAACCGCACCTACTGGGAAAAAATAGCGCCTTCTTACAACGATGAGATCTTTGATGTACTTCACAATGACAAGAAAGCACTCATCCGTTCTGTCATCAGTAAATATGCATCAAAGACAAAAACAGTGATCGATATCGGTTGCGCTATTGGCAAATGGCTGCCCGTGCTCTCCCCTGCTTTTAAAAAAGTAGTAGCGGTGGACATATCCGCAAAGAACCTGGCAATAGCACAACAGCTGTATCCCCAATACAAAAATGTGGAATACCTGCGGGCGGATATGAGTGGTAAAAAAACTAAAGTGCCCGCCTGCGATTTTGGTATCTGCATCAATGCCATCCTCACCCCTTCTCTGAAAGACCGGACAATATTCTTCCAGTCGCTTTCGGCCTGTGTAAAGAAAGGCGGCCGCATTGTTATCACTATCCCTTCGCTGGAGTCGTGGCTGCTCACCAGCATCATTCAGCAACAGCACCAGATCGATAAAAGCCTTTTTCCTGCTACAAGAAATGCAAAAGAAGCGCTAAAGAAATGGAATAATATCCGAAAAGGAAATGCTGATATTGATGATGTGCCGCATAAACATTACCTCAAAGAAGAACTGCAGTTGCTATTGGCCAATGAAGGATTTGCAGCAGAAGAATTTCAAAAGATCGAATACAACTGGGACACCGAATTCATCAAACCACCGAAATGGCTGAAAGAACCAAAACCATGGGACTGGATGGTGGTGGGGAGAAAGTTGTGAGGGAAGAGCTGTGAGGGAAAAGCTGCGAGCTATGAGTTGCGAGTTACGAGACTGAAAGATCGAAACATCTTTCTATTTTCGGGAATTACCGCAAGCTGTAAATGTTTATAAATCGGACTAATTTCGCAGTCATAATAATTTTTCAACTGCAAGGTCTCGCAACTCGTAACTCGAAACTATTCCAACAACGCATATACCGCAAAACTCGCCAGCCAATGTTCACCGCCATAATGTCCGCTGACCACATTCGGTAATGAAGCGGTTAAATGATCAACAGAAGAACGTAACAGCAATTTCCTCCGGGCATCGGCAACCGGCAGCATAGAGGCAATACCTTTCATACACCAGCTGCGGCTGAAGGATAATCCATCTAAGTGTACGATTTGCAGGTCACTGCGGTCGGATACTACGGGTAGTATCGTTAAATGTTTCAACCCGGCTGAAGTGATGAATTGTTTGAACCAGTTGTTAAATGCACCGGGTGTCAATACCCGCCGCATCAGGTCGGCCTCCTCCAGTGCAGGTGATAAGAAATCGGAACCATTGGGTTCCCAGGATGCCGGAACATTCTTATCATTTAAATAGATCTTCTTAGCAGACGCCACAATGGCCTTTTCAAAAGCGGTATCGGTTGCAGCACGGGCATAGTCCAGCGCAAACACCAATCCGAACGCTGTATTAGGATGCACACCGGTACGGTTGGGATAGGTTTGTTTTGGTAAGAATTTCATCCACAACTGAACGATCTTTTGTGTCAGTGGTTGTAAGGCTTCTTTCCATTTTATCGCATCGGCATCATTCCAGCCAGACAGTTCTTCATCTAATTTCAATATCCAGGCCCAGCCATAGGTGCGTTCCCACGAACTGGTAAGCGGCAACGAAAAGTAATTGACCTCTTTACTGATATTTTCTTTGGTGATCGTTGTATTCAACGCATTTCGCACCTGCCCTGCTTCGGGCAAAGAAGGAAACAATTTCAGCAGGCGTATCAGCATCCAGTGTCCGTGCACGGAAGAGTGCCAGTCGAAACAACCATAGAAAACAGGATGCAATTGTTGCGGCAGCAATACATGGTCGCTGTCCGTTACAGATGTATGGTTGGTCTTATTCGGAAACTCCTGTGTAATGCATTTCAGGGGCAAAGAAGCCAGGTGGGAAGCGCCTTGTAATGTAAGTTCATATCCTGAACTGTCTTTCTTTATCCTGAACAATTCATCCGGTTGTGATCGTACAGCAGTTGCAAGTAAAAGCAAACCACTGGCAATGAATAGTTGTTTCATGTTCCAAACATAAAACATTCTGCCAACAGCAGGAAACCCTTAGCGGAAAGAAACCAATTAACTAATAAACCTGTTAACCAATACTCCCCTATCCCCACCTGTGGAAAAGTTTAACTATTCTGTTTCATCAGCAATAGAGATATTGTGCAGGAATCATTTCCATGGAAACTAACAAAGAAATATCGGCCCTGTTCACCCTGCTTGACGATCCTGATGAAGAAGTATTTGGATTAGTATCTGAAAAGATCGTTGACTACGGTAAGAACATCATCCCCAACCTGGAGCATTTATGGGAAACCTCTCCCAATGAAGAAGTGCAGAACCGGATAGAGATGCTGATCCACCGTCTTCACTACACCGACCTCACAGAAGATTTTCGCCAATGGAGTATCTCTGGTCATCATGACCTGATGCTGGGCGCCATGCTCACCGGGAAATTCCAATACCCGGAATTTTCCACCACACCCGTTTTACAGGAAATAGAAAAGATCCGCCGCAATATCTGGCTTGAATTAAATAATTATCTCACCCCGCTGGAGCAGATCAAATGTGTGACCAGCATATTATACAGTTATTTTGGATTAGCAGGCGGTGAAACCAATTACAAAGAGCCCAACGAATTCCTGTTGCATAAAACATTAGAGGCCAAACGGGGCAACCAGGTAAGCAATGGCATCCTGTTCCTGGTATTGTGTGAGTTACTGGATATACCGGTACAAGCTATCAATATTCCCAAACAATTTATCGTTGCCTATTTCAAACCCGGCTACTCCGATGAGAGTTTACCCAACCCCGTTCATAAAATAGAATTCTTCATTGATCCCACTTCCGGGCAGGTGTTTACACAACAGGACGTGGACAATTATTTCAAACGTATCTCGGTGCCCCCTGTAGGTTCCTATTTCAAACCTTTGAAGAACAAACAAGTGATACAGCAATTGCTGGAAGAGTTCAGTAAATGTTTTACTACTGAAAAAGAAAAATATAAACAGGCAGAGCTGATGGCACTGGTGAAGTTGCTGGAGTAACTTGCAAGCTGTTAGCAGGTAGCCATAAGCTGCAAGACTAAAATCACAACAACCTTTTCTTTCGGAGACTGCTTGCAGCTAACGGCTCAAAGCATATAGCTTCTCTACATCTTCCATCCATCCCGATAATCCCGCTTCACAAACTGGTTCGCTTCATCAAAGTTGGTCACCTTCATATTCTTAGCATCCCACATCAGTTTTTTACGGCCCAGGTATTTATCATCCCAGCCTTTCAGCTTTGGATTTTTCATCATCCAGCTGCGGATGGCCAGGTTGCCCATCAGTATGCTTTCCGTAAATGGCCCGGCATATTCAAACGGTGAGCTCGTTTCTGCATTTCCATGACCTGCAATACAGGCATTCACCCATTGCAGGTAGTGTCCCTCTGGTACTCTCTTTATAGTGGCAGGTGGCGGCGTTTTTTCAGTCATCAGTTTGGTTGGTAATAACCGGGGATTGGCACCATAGCAGTCCGTTAGTAATTTTCCTTTGGTACCAATAAATAATACACCCCCATCCCAACTGCCAAATGGTTCTTCCGGCAACAGTTCATCCGGACGTTGTGGCAACAAACCACCATCATACCACGATACTTTTAAACTTCCGGTGCCATCTTTTTTTGGATAGTTCAAATGAATGATCGATGCCGGCGGACAAGCATCCATGTTTTGCGTATCATTCCACATTTCCTTCCATACGGTAGCCACACTGCATTCTGCTGAATCAGGATACCCGATCGGCAGTATCCGGAAAACGGGGTCCATTACATGACAAGCCATATCACCCAATGCACCTGTACCAAAGGCCCACCATCCTCTCCAATTGAAGGGCAGATAGGCAGGGTTGTAATCAATTGCCTTTGCAGGGCCCAGCCACAGGTCCCAGCTCAGTTCTTTTGGTATATCAAACTTACCGGTAGGTGTGGGTATGCCTTGCGGCCACACAGGACGGTTGGTCCATGCCTGTGCCTCCGTCACCTCACCGATCCATCCCGCATCTACGATCTCTTTTGTTTTACGTACACCATCACCCGAGCCGCCCTGGTTACCCATCTGCGTTACCACTTTATACTTTTTAGCAGCTTCAGTCAGCATCCGTGCTTCATAGATATTATGCGTAAGTGGTTTTTGTGTATATACATGCTTGCCCAGTTGCATGGCCGCCAGTGTGGCCACCGCATGTGTATGGTCTGGTGTGGAAACAGAAACTGCATCAATATTGTTTTTCTCTTTCTCCAGCATTTCCCTGTAGTCATGATAATATGTAGCCTTTGGAAATTTCTCCACTGTCTTCTTCGCTTCCCGGTCGTCCACATCACAAAGCGCCACGATATTCACCCTCGGGCTTTTAGCAAATTCCGCTATATCACTGGCACCTTTACCACCGGCACCAATACCGGCAATATTCAGTTTATCACTGGGTGGAATAAAACCACGGCCCAATACATGGCGGGGAACAATAAAAAATCCACCACCAACGATCGCTGCATTGCGGATAAAATTCCTGCGGGAGATATGGCTGCCTTTTTTTACCGGTGTCATCGTTAAATATTTTGATTAAGTTAATTTGAATAGTGGTACCGGGCAAAAAATCTTTTTATGGGGCTGTCGGCTGCAGTAACTCCGGTCAGCTGCAGTCCGGGCTATCGCTGCTACTCCCCGCAGAAGCGGGGGGTATCCGCTCTATCCCGCAGCCTTTGGGCGATATATCCCTGGTCAGCATGAATTATTTTCAGTAGCAGCATTTTTTAGCACACGGATGGCACGGGTTGGACGGATGAACACAGATTAATGCAGCTTCGCCGCATTCAGGATTAGTTTAAATCCTATTAAAATATGCTCATATCCTGGAATATCCGATTTGTGCTGCGAAGCAGCATAAAAGATCCGTGTTCATCCGTCCAACCCGTGCCATCCGTGTGCTTGTATTTACTTAACTTTCATAAAAAAACAATGACCATCACCTGGGATGATTTTGCCAAAGTAGATATCCGCACCGGTACTATCATTGCCGTAAGTGATTTTCCTAAAGCAAAGAAACCGGCCTACCAGATGACCATCGACTTTGGCACTGAGATCGGTATCAAAAGATCATCGGCACAAATAACGGTACATTACAAAAAAGAAGAACTGCAAAACAGGCAGGTCATTGCAGTGGTCAACTTTCCTCCAAAACAAATAGCCGGGTTCATCAGCGAATGCCTGGTGCTGGGTGTATATGATGAAAACAATGATGTAATTTTATTGCAGCCTGAAAAGACGGTTACAAACGGACAAAAAATTGGCTGATATACTTTCCACATATTACCACTCTCCTGTCGGCCTGTTGAAGATCAGCGGCACTGACCATTATATCAGTGAGGTCACCTTTCACGACACTTCACAAAAGCCGGAAGGCAAGAAAAGAAATTTTCCTCCCATGCTCATTAATTGCGTGGAGCAGCTGATCCAGTACTTTAACGGGCAACGGCGGCAATTTGAATTACCATTGAACCAGCAAGGCACTCCCTTTCAGCAGAGTGTTTGGAATGAACTGGTGCTTATTCCTTTCGGTAAGACCATCAGTTACTTAGACCTGGCCCGCAGGACCGGCGATTCCAAAGCCACAAGGGCAGTAGCCAATGCAAATGGCAAGAACAATATTGCTATCATCGTTCCTTGTCACCGGGTAATAGGCAGCAACCGGGAACTGACCGGTTATGGCGGAGGCTTATGGCGCAAGAAATGGTTGCTGGAACATGAAGCAAAAGTGGCGTATGGCGTGCAAACCTTGTTTTAAGGACATTGCCGGCGAACAACGGTATCTACTGGAGATACTTGTCCCAATTTCAACAGAAATATTTTTTGCTGCAGAAGTCCTTTTTGTGTGGCGATGTTGCAGGCCGTATCAGCCAATAAATTCCAGTTAATGCCCGAAGTATCCCTTACATAAACGCAGATCGTATCAGAGATACGGTTAAAACTGCATCGGTATGCGTTAATGACATAAGACTCCCGGCCGTTTCTTAATGCTTCCTGGAAACCAGCCATCTTTTCACAGTCGTCATCGGGACAAACAAACGGCCTGGATGTGGCTATGTATAAAAAAGAATAGCAGAACAAGATCGCAAAGAAAATCAGCTTTTTATATGCCATGCCCTTCTATTTAAAACCAATGACAAGAGGAAAGCGGCTGTCGCTGCACCAATATCGGCCACATCCAGGGTAAAGCCTTTCAGCAAAGAGCCCTGTATTAATTCTGATCCTGCTACCAGCAGCACCACCAGCACAGGAAAATAACGGATAGGCCTGCCCTGCCAGCGCTCCCAAAGAAACAAGGCCGAAGAAAGCGAATAGCTCCAGCAAAAATCAGGGCCGGAATAAACAAGGAATTTTTGTAACTGGTTCAGCTGACTATATGGGATCAGTGGTTCCTTCTTGCAAAACCACTTAACAAAGGCCACATCTGGCCTGAAGAAAAAGTAGATCAGAAAACCAGTTAGCAAAGGCAGCAGCAGGTGCAGCACTATCCGTTTGGTCAACGGTGTCATTTCAATTCATCACTGGTGAAGGCAAAAGGTAGTAGTAAAGAGGCGGTTTTAATGACCTGTATCTTACCCTCCATACCGGCGAGTATCAGCCGTATCGGTTTTTTCAAACGGGTTTCATATTCCAGTAATGCCTGCCGGCACATACCACAGGGTGAGATAGGATGATTGCTTTTGACGGTTTCGCTATTGTAGCTGATGGCAAGCGTTTCAATTGCCACTCCCGGAAATAAAGTAGCAGCATTGCCCAGCAATACTCTTTCCGCACAGATACCTACGGGGTAAGAAGCATTCTCCTGGTTGGTACCGGCCACTACTTCCCCATTGGCAAGCATAGCGGCCGCACCAACATAGAAATTAGAATACGGTGCATAGGCCTGCTCTGTCACCTGTCTTGCTTCATTGAGCAGCCAGGCATCCTTTTCATCCAGTTCACTTACGTCGTTGTACAACTCATAACTGAATTCAAACTTGTTTTCTTTCATTTCAATAGATTCGGTTAAATACAACAATGCCCCTGATATTTGATCAAGGGCATTTAAAGTTAGGTTATTTTACAATACGGAACAACCGTTTCCATCGTGGCCCGCCTTCCCAGCTGAACCAGATCATCCAGGCTTTACCTACAATACGGTCTTCAGGAACAAATCCCCAATAGCGGCTGTCCTGGGAACCCTGCCGGTTATCTCCCATCATCCAGTAATAATCCATTTTAAAAGTGTACTCCGTTATCTCTTTTCCATTAAGATAAAATTTTCCGTCTTTCTGATAAAAATCATTCCGCTCATAAAAGGTTATTGCCCTTTCATAAATAGCATAATTTTCTGCAGACAACTTCAGCGGCATTCCTTTTTTGGGTATCCATACAGGTCCATAATTATCCCTTGACCATTTATGTAATGTATCATATGGAAACACATCACCACCACCACCGTTATAAGATTCATCAGGGATTATGGAAGTGGCAAAACCACTTTGCATCATTTTGTCTTTAGCTTTTGCGGTCAATAACATCCGGTAAGTGTTGGCACCAACACTTTCATACTCGCCCTTATCATAATCCACGTTATAATCATCCTTTAATACTTCCGGATCGGGGGGTTGTTTGGTAGTGACAATATAATTGGTTTCACTGTTGGGAGGCAAGGGTTGTTCTGTACCATTAATAAAGACCACTCCCTTTCTTACTTCCAGCATATCTCCGGCCACTCCCACACAACGCTTGATATAGTTGTCCGTTTTATCAACCGGATGTACCATAATGGGATAATTAACCGGATCGGCTAATACCATTTTATCTTCCATGCGGCCGGCTGCTGCCCGTCGTTTTATATCATAATAAGGATTGGCCGATTCAAAATCCCGGGCATGAATAACAGTATCTCCCGCCGGAAAATTAAATACCACTGCATCGCCTCTTTTTACCGGTGATGCAAACCAGCGGATATAAGGCAACTGTACCGATCTGATATAAGACCGGCCATTGCCAATGGGCATATAATTATGTACAAAGGGAACTGATAAAGGTGTGTTAGGTATGCGGGGGCCATAGCTCAGTTTACTTACAAAAAGAAAATCTTTGATCAGCAAGGTCTTTTCCATCGAACCGGAAGGGATCGTATAAGCTTCAAAAACAAAGGTGCGTATCAATGTGGCAGCAACTACAGCAAATATGGCGGCATCCACCCACTCTCTCCAGCCCTTTTTCTTGTGCTTCTTCACTGCTTCGGGACCAATGAATTTGGGATCTTCCTTAAAAGCGAGGTAGGGAAAGTAGATCGGGCCCGCCAGCGAAGCAGCGGTATGTGCGCCTAATCCAAATTTGCCAAACAGTTTTACAAACTCAATAAAGATGCCCGGGCTGATGAACCATCCCACTACCGGAATGAATTGCCAGAAAACCCAGTGCTTTGGCCGCTGTGCCAGGCCCTGCATGACCCAGGTGTTATAAAAAGGCACATAGGCCTTCCAGGATTGTTCTCCTGCTTTGGTAAACAGTTTTGCAAACCCAAAAGAAGGCAGAAAAACGATGAGGGTACCAATAAGATAAACGATGAATAAATGTTGTAAGGGCATGAGCCGTATTTTATTGCTGGCAAAAATATCGTAAATATATGTGTATCAAAATAGTAAACCTAAAAGTTTTGTGAAACGGCGGTAAGCAGCAGTTTAAACCCGGTAAATGACAATCGTATATATACAAAAGGCGGCACTTTGATCGTACCGCCTTTCAAAATCAGGTCACTGTTATTTCGGCATTACATAGTTTTTTACATCTTCAGCCGTAATGGTTTTTCCTGAAAGGATCACCAGCCGCTCCACCACATTCCTTAATTCACGGATATTCCCGGTCCAGTTATATTCCTGCAACAATGAAATAGCATTGGCATCAATGGGCTTTTGAGCAATGCCATACTCAGAACAAATATCTGTAAGGAACTGGTCTACCAGCAATGGAATATCATCCCGCCTTTCATTCAATGAAGGCACATGTATAAGGATAACACTCAGGCGGTGATAAAGGTCCAAACGGAAATTTTTTGCTTCCACTTCTTTCAGCAGGTCCTTGTTGGTAGCGGCGATCACCCGCACATCCACACTGATGTCTTTATCTGCACCCACTCTGGTGATCTTTCCTTCCTGCAATGCCCGCAGTACTTTGGCCTGTGCATTGGCACTCATATCTCCTATCTCATCCAGGAAGAGGGTACCGCCATTGGCAGATTCAAATTTTCCGATACGTTGTTTTATAGCAGATGTAAAAGATCCTTTTTCATGACCGAACAATTCACTTTCTATTAGTTCAGTTGGTATGGCTGCACAGTTTACTTCCACAATCGGTCCGTTGGCCCGGTTGCTTTTTTCATGCACCCAGCGGGCTACCAGTTCCTTACCCACCCCATTATCACCTGTGATAAGGATACGGGCTTCTGTGGGCGCCACTTTATCAATAGTTTCTTTTATTTTTTTAATGGGCGATGATTCACCTATCATTTCCTGCACCTTGCTCACTTTCCGCTTCAGCACTTTTGTTTCAGTTACCAGGCTGCTTTTATCCATTGCATTGCGGATGGTGATCAGCAACCGGTTCAGGTCGGGTGGTTTGGAGATATAATCATATGCTCCTTTTTTTACGGCTTCCACAGCCGTTTCTATATTACCGTGACCGGAGATCATGATAATGGGAACATCGGGATTTGTTTCGCCGGCCTTTTGTAAAAACTCGATCCCATCCAGCTTTGGCATTTTGATATCACAAAGGATAAGGTCGTAGGTCTTCTCTTTAAATTTTTTCAGGCCTTCCTCACCGTCAGCAGCTTCATCAATTTTATAGCCTTCAAAGGATAATATTTCGGTCAATGTCTTCCGTATTGCCTTTTCATCGTCAATGATCAGTATATCTGCCATGTAAAATTCATTTAAGGCCGTAAAAGTAATCCATTTAGGGGGAAAGAGTTACGGGTATGTGTTATGGGTTAATGGTATTTCCTTTTATTGGAATTTTACCAAAAGGACAGAGAATCCGGAGAAGGGAATTTGAAGGATATAAAGCTGCTTTCAGGGAATGTGGGGATAATCCGCCTTTGCCAGGCATGCAGATAAAAAAAAGAGGCCGGGTAGAAACCCAGCCTCGCTTTTAAAATCCAATATCCTATGAAAAACCGTTACAAAGATGCCATGAAAAACCCGAACGCTGCACCTTACACGAAACTATTTTTAAAAAATACCATAAACAGGGTATTCTTATCTGGTATATTTAGCAAGAAAACTGACAGGAGACGCAAAAAACAAGGAAACACCCGCATAGTCGGCGGGCACTAATTGCAGCAAAGAGTTTAAGAGGGACTTCTTATTTTTTTTGATACATCACTTCCTTTACCAGCTTTACGGTCCGGGGCACATCCGGCAAGGCAGCCGCCACCAGGTTGGGTGCGTAGTGCAGTGGTGCATCTGCAGCAGTAATGCGGCGGATGGGGGCATCCAGGTAGTCAAAGCCCTCTTTTTGTATACGGTAGGTGATCTCAGAAGAAATGGAGGCAAAGGGCCACTGTTCTTCCACTATCACCAGGCGATTCGTCTTCTTTACGCTTTCGAGTATGGTCATCCAGTCCAGCGGACGGATCGTTCTAAGGTCAATCACTTCAGCACTAATACCTTCCTTCTCCAGTTCGGCAGCAGCAGCCAATGCCACTTTCATCATTTTATTAAACGAGACAATGGTCACATCCCGGCCGGCTCTTTTCACATCAGCTTTGCCTAATTCTATATAGTATTCTGCTTCGGGCACATCACTTTTATCTCCATACATCTGTTCGCTTTCCATAAACATTACCGGGTCTTCCTCATAGCGGATGGCCTGTTTCAGCAACCCCTTGGCATCATAACCATTGCTGGGGGAAACCACTTTAATTCCGGGAATATTGGCATATAAAGATTCAAAGGCAGTGGAGTGCTGTGCGCCTAACTGGCCTGCAGAACCATTACCACCACGAAATACAATTGGACAGGATATTTGCCCGCCGCTCATTGCCAGCATTTTAGAAGCGGTATTCAATATTTGGTCTAAAGCTAAAACAGCAAAATTCCAGGTCATGAACTCCACAATCGGGCGCAGTCCATTTTGTGCGGAACCTACCCCAACGGCAGTAAAGCCCAGTTCAGAGATAGGAGTATCAATAACCCGCCGCGGGCCAAATTCTGCCAGCATACCCTGGCTTACTTTGTAGGCACCATTATATTCCGCCACTTCCTCCCCCATCAGGTACACCCTGTCATCCCGTCTCATTTCTTCGCTCATTGCTTCACGAAGCGCATCCCTGAATGCTATTGATCTTGCCATCTTTATAGTACTTTTTTATCCCGGTTTTATCGGGAGGGGCAAATTTAAGTGAGAAGGCGGATAAAACCTAAAATTGAAAGGCCTGAGCTGTTACTGCCCAGGCCCTTAATATATCATTAAAGTAAATTCTAGTTCTCACCCAGGCATCCGTTCCTGTACCTTGTTACGAATCTGTCCATATCCGCTTCTGTCAATTTAGCTGCATCATTCATATCAGGATAAACAGCCTCCAATTTATCAAGCATGCACTGACAATAGCTTTGTGCAACAGCCCTGCTGGTTCCACCGGAAACTGCCTTTGCTTCGCAATTTGACAAAAAACTATTTTTTTCGGATTCCGGCCAATTACTGGCTGCATTATTTCCCTGGTTGGTATTAGTTCCTTTTATGGCACCTACACATTCTTCTCCTATCCTTTTTCCTTCGGCTTCTGAGCTGTTTTTGTCCATATCAGCTAAAGAAGAATATTTTTTTTGGAATTTTTCTAAAGCACATGGACAAAGTTTATTTGCAAGTTCCTCGTCACCATCCACCGATTGGAGACATTGTGAATTAAATGATCTCACATCACTTGCTGACCATTCTCCCCCGTCAGTATAACTTCCTTTTTTATCACCATTATCATCGCTGGTGCCATTATCTTCCTGGCTCCTGTAATCTTCTCTTTCCCTGCGGTCATATCCTTTGTCACGGGTATTTTTCTCTTTGTCCTTGCAAGCTGCAAAAGAACTGACTGCCAGTAACAGAATAAGCAACTGTTTCATGTTTATGGTTTTGGTTAGATACGAAGGTATTAATTCCCCGGAACTGGGCGATAACACTTTTGTGGGATTCCTTTTCTGTACTAATGCAAAGGAAATAGCCTTGAAATCACTCGCCTATCTGGAACTTTTCGCCTACGGCATTTACCCGGTAAAACTTCCCGTCCTCCACCAAAAGGCCTTCGGAGAATCCTTTGGCATGATGCACATCTGTATTGAACAATTTGCCATTGAAAAGAGCACTTACCGTATCTGAAATAACGGTATGACCTGTAGCGATATACTTTACTCCATAGATCCGGAGTGTACTATCAACCTGTGCCTGTGTGGCCAGGTTTTTCCCGGTATAATACCCCCTGTACCAAAACGGGCCCAGATCGCTGTACAGCAATTCCACTTTTGCGTCATTGTACTTATTTGAAGAATCCGGGTAAAATGGTCTCGCCAGTTTATTGATGCGGGTGGCAGAAATATCTATACTATTAACAAGCGCAGAAATGCCGCCATGTGCAAAAAGAATGTCTCCCACTTTTTCTACAATGTTTTTGGTACGCAACCAGCGACCGAGTTCAGTATGCTCACTGAATAGCGCCATATAGTTTTCATTCATTAAAGCTGATGCTTCAAAATACTTGGGATGTACATAGCGGAGGTCACCGTTCATGTTCATGATCTCATGATTTCCCAGTACAAAATGCACATACCCGCCTGCAGCTTTGGCTTTTTCCTCTAACGAATAGATCAGCCAGAGTACTTCCGTTACCTGGTTGCCCCTGTCAAAAAAATCGCCGGTAAGTACCAGGTGTCCGTTGCCATAGGTCCATTGAAAGTTGTCATCTATCACCCCATTGCCCTGCAGCAGTTTGCGGATCGCTTTGAAGTTTCCTTCGATATCGGAAATGATCAGCATTTTACCTGTATGAGAGAATTCAGCTTTTTCATTTTGAAGGTCTTTTTTCAAAGCAACGGTAAATATCTTTCCGGGTTCATCTGTTGCCACTCTCAATACGGTATTTTCCTTTTGAGATAAAGGAATGCTGTCCATCCGTGCTGTTTTAGCCCCGTTATCATCATAAACATATTTTACAAACACCTGGTTGTTCCGGTATATGACATAGGGCCCGTCGTATTGATTTGCTTGTGGGGAAGGTGTGCCGCAATTGTCCTGGGGCAACATAAATCCTGCCAGCAAAAATGGCAGGAGGGTATAAAATGATCTCCTCATGATAGTTATTTTTCAGCAAGGCTCCATCAACAGACAAAGGGACAGGGAGCCCGGTTGCGTACAGTTACTCTAATTTAGATTTTTTATTTGACTTCCGACCGGCGATACTTCCAGTCTGCAGCGGTTAGTACAAACTTTATTTCCCCTTTTCCATACAGGCCAGATTCATGCCAACCTGCTTTCCGGTAAAACTGTTCTGCTTTGGTACCGGGACTGGTACTCAGCCAAACATCTTTATCGGTTTGCTCAAAATACCAATCCATCATCATCTTATGAAGTTGCTTGCCTATACCTCCGCCCTCATGATCAGGATGGACAAAAAGCGCCCATACATTTTGATCGGTGATACTTACGATAGCAAATCCGGCAATAGTTTTATTTATTTCACATACCCAGCCTTTGCCCCTGTTGAGAATATAGTCCTCCACATCCGTATCAGGAACCAGTGCCGGGTTGGACAACTTATTCTCTTTTACCGAATTCCTGACAATCTGTATCTGCGGTATGTCTGTTATTAGTGCTTCACGGTATATCATTGATCAGATTATTGGGTGTATTTTGAAAGTCCTGAATAAACAGCCGTGTCTGCAAATTTTCTGCGGAAATAAAAATCTTCTTTAAAATAAGCTCCCAGTACCAACCACCGCAATATCAGCCTGTTGGTTTCCAATTCAGGAAAAGAGGTAAAGTTAACTTTAAGCATCTTAAGGCATTTTTGATAGCTTTTTGTTCTTATAATTGATAACAAGTAAAGATATTATTTTAGTTTTGTGCCGTAACCAGCCGGTTGGTCTGCAACAGGCACAATTTTAAAGCCTTTGCTGAAGGGTTACCTTTTCACCCGGCAGGTATTAAAGGCGTTGCCTTTCCCGGCTTTATGAAAGCATCCTGCGATACGTTTGCCACTTTTTTTTATTATTCGACACTTTAAACCAAAGAAATGGTACAGAAAACCTATTACAAAACGAAAGATTATTGCAAAGTAAAATTTTCCTTCAAAGTGGAGGACGCAGAAACTATTGAGATATTGGGCCTTAACCATGACTGGGAAAACGCCGTTACTATGAGCAGGAAGAAAGACGGCACCTTCAGTGCAGACGTGAACCTGCCCAAAGATTCCACTCATGAATTCAAATATCTTATTAATGAAAAAGAATGGGTAAATGAGCCGGAAGCAGACACGGAAAAGCCCAATGTTTACGGCGGTACCAATAGTGTTATTTCCCTTTAGTAAGGGGGCTTCATATTTTTTCACTGCTTATCGTTGCAATTGCTTCTGAAAAGCCTGGTCCTGTTCACCAGGCTTTTTTGCTATTTGCGATACCCGGACCCGGTAACAGTTCATTAATATAATGCTGCAAAACGATTGCGGATAAAATACATTACCTTTAATCAAATCTGCCGAAAACAATAGCACCATTTCTGCAGATATACTCTCCCCTTACTTACCGGAAACACACATTTTTAAAACTAAATATCAAACCATTATGGCAGAAACCTGGAACAAAAAAGAAAGAGAAAAGAAAAAACAACAAAACAAAAAAGAAAAAGCGGAACGCAAACAGGAACGCAAAGAGAATTCAAAAGAAGGCAAAGGCCTGGATGACATGCTTGCCTACCTGGATGAAAATGGCAACCTGACCTCGCAGCCGCCCGATCCCCGGAAAAAAATAAATGTCAAACTGGAAGATATAGAGATCGGTGTACCAAAGCAGCAGCCGGTAAATCCTGAAGACCTGATCCGCAAAGGTGTGGTTACCTTTTTTAATGATTCAAAAGGATACGGTTTTATTAAGGACATGGAAACGCAGGAGAGTGTTTTTGTACATATCAACTCACTTACAGAAGAAATAAGAGAACATAATAAAGTGACCTTCGAGGTGGAAATGGGCCCTAAAGGCGCCAATGCCGTGAATGTAAAGTTGGTGAAATAATCAGAGGTACCAGGGAGCAGCGTGCGGCGAAACAGCAAAATGCACTTTGTCACCCGCAGCAAAATGATTGTGATCTGCTTTCATACGGATCAGCTGTCCCTCATAAAGAACATCAATAGTATAATACCCGCCCCTGAATAAACTTTTCTGTACGGTACCACTGAACGCAGCAGACCCGGAAGTAATCCTTACTGCTTCCGGCCGGAGAAAACGCCTTTTACCGTTTACCTCCATCCCGCTTCCACCAGTAAATTGAATTAAATTATATTCCCCAAAAAGCCCGGCACAATATTCCGTTGCGGGAAAATGAAATAGCTCTTCCGGCGGACCTTCCTGTATAAGTTGTCCTTCTTTTAATACCAGTATCCAATCTGCCCAGGAAAGCACATCAGCCGGATCATGCGAAACAAGCAGGCAGGTAAGATGAAGACGGATGCCGATGTCTTCTATAACATTTTTGATGATCGTTTTGTGCAGTGCATCCAGGTTGGAATAAGGTTCATCCAGCAATAAAAGCCCCGGAGAAGTTACCAGCACTCTTGCTAAGGCTACACGCTGTCTTTCGCCACCAGACAACTGATCTGTTTTCCTTTTTAAAAGATGTTCTATCCGGCAGACTGAATAGATAGTTGCAGCTTCATCATCCGTCAATAAATTTTTTGACTCCAGTTCCTCTTCCACCCGGTAGTTATTCCGTAATTCAAAATGCTGGCTGAGGTAGGCAATGTGCGGGTGGCCGGGGATCAATTTTTCGAACGGGCCCATCACTTTTTTATCTTCAAACAAAACTTCTCCTTCATCAGGCTGTGAAAGCCCGGCAATCATTTTCAGCAAGGTGGTTTTACCAGAACCTGTTTCACCAGCCACTGCTATTTTTTGAAAGGGCTTTTGCCGGAATGAAATATCCCTGACAATATAATTGCCGCTTTCTTTCTTACCAATACTGTTGACCGTTAAAAATGCCATGTCCGAAAATAAATCACTAATCTTTCTTCATCTCCGTTTTCTTTGGATCGGGCAACAGCCTGAAATAGGTGGCTTTGAAACGATTATTGACCACACTACCCTGCACTTCTGCTTTTCGAACCGCTTCGCAGAAACCATCGTTGGCATGTGCATCACCATGCTCATCTATAGAAGTGCCATCAACAAAATAAGACTTGCCGTTAATCCGAACTGCAAGGTGACAGCCTTTCCCTTCCATCTTGAACTGGCATTCACCACAAGATGCTTCCACCAATTGTATTTTTTTAGTGGAATCGGCAACCGACACTCTGCTTCCTATTGTTTGGGCTGACAGGGAACTTGCTAAAAAAAGGAACACTGCAATTGCAACAAGATATCTCATAAATAACATTTTAGATAGTGCAAATCTAAGCAATTACCTTTTTCAAATCTTCAGTTGCCCCTGGAAAAGGACTACCTTACCCGGCTAACCCGCAAAATGAAAAATCAATTTGATGAAATAATTGACAGTTACCTGGAAAACAAGGTAGGCATAGATACCTGTTTTATGACTGAACGGCTGTCAGATGGATTACAAGCTAATATCCTTCAATTGCAAAATGACGGGCAGTTGACACCAGCTGGTATTGGGAATGATGTTTTGAAAGATGTGCATCAGCAAACGAGGGGTGATAAGATCTGCTGGCTGGATAAGCAGAACCACAATCCATTTGAAGATGAATTTCTGCATTTGGCAGAAGATTTTATTGCTTACCTGAATGCCACCTGTTATACCGGCATCAATGCCTGTGAGTTTCATTATGCAGTATATGAAGAGGGTAGTTTTTATAAACGGCACAAGGACCAGTTTAAGAACAACAGCAACCGGAAATATTCCCTGATCAGTTATTTAAATACAGGCTGGCTGGAAAAAGATGGCGGTCAGTTGCTGATCTACCGGGAGAAAGAAATACAACGCATACTTCCGCAATCGCAAAAAGCAGTGTTCTTTAAGAGTGATGAAATGGAACATGAAGTAGCTGTTACCAGCCGGCGCAGGCTGAGCGTAACTGGCTGGCTGAAGTGCATATAGATACGATTACATTGATACCGGTTCATCATCAGCTAACGACCTTTTGGAAAGAATTCCGTGCGTTGGTTATTAATAGCGTACATTTACAGTGTGATAAAAAGCATTTTCAACATTTAGTCCTGATCGGTTTCAATTCTTACTCTTCGTCTTAGTAATAGTTTACTCTCCTCTCTACTCTTTGCTGCGTTATTTATCATTAGTATTTCTATTTGTTTAATTTTAAAAATTCAACGTATGAACATGTATGTTTCAAACCTCAGCTTTCACACCGGTGATGATGAACTGAGAAAATTATTTGAACAATTCGGCGCAGTATCTTCTGCTAAAGTGATCACTGAAAGAGAATCTGGCCGCAGTCGTGGGTTTGGATTTGTGGAAATGGGCAGTGATGATGAATCTAAAGAAGCTATGAAAGGGCTGAATAACAAAGAGATTGAAGGCAGGGCCATTTCTGTAACGGTTGCAAAAGAGAAATCTGTACGTACCGATAATAAGAGGTGGTAACTGATACAAGATCATCCCGGCCTGGCAACGGGCCTTTTTTAATATCTCCTCTGCTGTTGTTGCCGCACCGGCAAGACAAATGAAAGCATTGCCGCTTTCGAAAAAACAATATAATGTCAACCATTTTACAATTAGTGAATGCAGATAAAAGTCTCAGCAATATGACAGAAGGGCTTAAAGCAGCACAACTGGAAGAAACGCTGAACGGTTTCGGACCCTTTACTATACTGGCACCAATAAATCTCGCTTTCGGAAAACTGGTTCTTCCAGACACACTGGAAAACCTGGTAAAAGAAAGTAAGGACAACACTAAACTATCAGATCTTCTTTCATTTCATGTTATCACTGGAAAGAAAATGCTGCGGGATTTCAGAGATGGCCAAAAGTTGCAAACAGTAAGTGGCCGGGAACTGACAGTAACCGTTAAAGATGGCGAAGTTCAGATCAACGGCGCCCGGATCCTGGCCAAAGACAGGCAGGGGTCCAACGGTGTGGTACATTCCATTGACCGGGTAAACCTTCTTTCCTGACCATCTTTGCTGCCGGCCCTTTAACTTCAAATGAAACGTAAATGACACACGATACCATAGTACAATTTGTTTGTTTTATCACCAATCTCAACTTTGATGATTTTATTCCTGCATGGGAACATTTTTCAAAGGAACTGAAAAGCAAGAAGAATAATCCTGCTTTGCTGATGCAAATCGCTGAAACAAAGACCAAGTACCGCTATATCTCACAACACGAATGGCCGGAAAAAGATTTTCACTTTTCATTTATGAATGAAAAAAAGGCAGAGCATTTTCCAGATCATAATGCACGGGTGGTACAAATTGGTGGCTACACCCTGGTGGAAAACATAAAGAAACAACCGAAAGAGGAGCATGCCATTAAATTGCTGGCATTTATCGGTCACAATGAAACAGACATTGCATTTTATTCCGCATTACCGGGCTATCAGCAGCTCAGGATTCACCAGGCTTATTATGAAAGCTGCATGTATGGTTTTGTGCTTCAGTATTCCATTTCTGAAACCCATGCACCTGAATTGCTGGCGCAATTAAAGCAACGTGCAGGCGTGGAATTGGGGATCTATAAAGAAGCCCTTGTACAGCATGCATAACCGGAACGCTTATTCCAGCTTTCCTTCTTTCTTTGTCAATGAGAAAAATTTATCCAGCTTGCTTCCCAGCGCTTCTTCAAAAGCTGCCTGCATATCTTCCGGTTGCGGATGCCTGAATTTCCATTTGTTAAAATAATTATGGATCGCCTCTTCCACTTTCTCCCAGCCGGCGGCTTTTTCCAAAACATACATCCAGGTGGCTGTCTTTACGTATGATATAAGGCCATACTCATCGCTGTTGGGAAATTTATCAGCAGGAATATCCATTGCTGACTCCATCGGTATATTTTGTTCAATAACTGTATAGACCGTTCTCAGAAATTCATCCAATGGCATTTTTTTAATTTCAGCAGGGATCGCATCTCCAAATATGGAATTGCCCCTGTATTTCTCTGCCTCATAACGGAACTGAAAATAGGTATTCAACCCTTCATCCATCCAGGTATGTTTCCGTTCATTACTCCCAAGCATGGACATAAACCAGTTGTGCCCGATCTCATGCACTATCACAGCATCCAATCGCTCCCGGTTAGCATCCGGGCTGGTGATCAATGTTACCATCGGGTATTCCATTCCACCGCTTGAATTGTTTTTTGGCCCTTCCACCACCTGCACCACGGGATAACCGTACTCCCCTACCCAATTGCTGTAAGCCCTTACGCCATCTTCCACATAATCAATACTGTTGTTCCAGATCGTTCCTTTTTTATTGTGATAATAGGAAAAAGCATCAATGATCTTACCTGTATGCAATTTCACCGTATCGTATTGTATCACAAAATCCTTATCGGCAAACCAGGCAAAATCGGGCACCTGCTCTGCATAATAATTCAATGTTTTCTTTGCATTTTTATCTGCAGGAACATACAATACCGGTTTACCTTTCCTGTCTGCGGCATTTTCTGCACCTGTTTTTTTATATGCCTCCAGTTCTTCTTTTGTTTGTAAAGTACCGGTGGCACCTACAATATATTCAGATGGCAGTGTAATACTTACAGAATAGGTAGCGAATTCACTGTAGAATTCGCCCATGTCCAGGTAAGGAAACTCATGCCAGCCATTTTTATCAAATACTGCCGGTTTGGGATACCATTGGCAAGCCATAAATTCTCCATCGGCATACCCTGATCTTGAAAAGTAAGGTGGAAGTTTTACAGTAAAAGGTGTCGAGATCGTAACAGAATCACCCGGCTTGAGCGGTTTGTCCAGCAACACTTTTATGATATCAATATACTGCGGGTTGGGGTGTGCTTCTGTTTTTGCCGGTTGTGCATTCACTTTGAATGCCAGTCCGTCAATAGAGCCGGACCCGAAGTTTTCCATTTTCTTTGACCGTTCCTTGTCTGCTTTTATCTGCTGCAATAGTGCAGTGGATTCATTTTTATATGCATTGGGCCAGATATGAAACCAGATAAAATCCAGTGATGAAGGTGAATTATTCTTATAGACAATTGTTTCAAACCCGGTGATAGCATTGTCTTTGTCATTTAATTCAGCAGCGATCGTGTAACGCAGCTCCTGCTGCCAATACGTTTCTTGTGATAAAAGGCGGGTACTGATCAGGATGGCAAGTAACAGGACAGATAATTTCATATTTATTTTTTATTGGTTTTAATAATAAGGAAAGAATTCATTTTAGCAAATAACTACCCGTTTTGAACACTAAAACAACAGCCGCACACTGACTGAATCAATCCATTTTCCTGGATATGCACTGTCGTCATAGCAAGAAAAACCAGACAATCAGATGGGTGGCAGCATGCCATAGTTGCAAAGGTGGTGGTGAAATCAGAAGCTTACTCATTGAAAACCAGTATGTGCTCTTGTAAAATACTACGGGTGGATAGAAATAATTTACTCAAATTTCCGTTTTGAACCAGTAATCCTATACTAATGAAAAAAATTTACCTGGCCTTTAGTCTTATCGCACCCCTTTTTCTTGCCGCCCAAAAAAATGTCGATCTCGACCGTTTCCATTTTACAGCCCAATACCGTTCGTTGCCATCCCTCCGGCTGGATACTACTTACAGAACCTATAATGTGGAGATCGGCGGATCACAGCTGATGGAATCTGCGCTCAACAAAATGTCAGCAGAAAAGTCGGTGATCCTTGAAGGATGGAGAAAACTCGAATCAACCGGTCACATCACAATAAAGGTTACTGTTGAGGACATTTTACCTGTATCAGTTTCTGTAAAAGAAAGAGTGGAGAATAAAACAAATGTTAACGGCCAGGTCATCGGCACCCGTACCTTGTACCATGAAGAAGTGGTATATACATTTGCTGCAAGGGCCAGCATTGCAGATTACAAAGGAGCACATATTATGGATATGGAACTGGAGGACCGCAATCATAAAAGAGTACATTCCGGGCCGGAGTTTGCGCTTAAAGGAATGGCAGAAGGATATTTTCTGCTAAATGCCGTTACCATCACCTCGGACCTGTACCGTAATTGTGTGAACAGCTCCATGCACTATCTGAGTGAACAGTTGAATGATAATTTTGGTTTCAGCGAAGTGTCGGTAAAAGATATGATGTGGATCATTGGCAACAGGAAACATCCGGAATATGCTGCACACCGGCAGGCATTTCAACAATTTAATGAAGCGATCTTTGATATGACAGCCAGTTCTCCTATTGATGATACAAGAGAAAAAATGAAACCGGTAATTGCCTATTTTGAAAGCATAAAAAAGAACTACCCTTCCACCAGTAAGCATGACCGCAAAATAAGATACGCCAGTTACTACAACCTGGCCGTGATCTACTATTACCTGGATGATCCGCAGCGAATGATGGCTGAAGCAAAAGGGCTGGAGTTAAATGATTTTGATGCCCGGGATGCCAAAGGCTTTGAGCAATCTGCTATCCGGTTAAAAAACCTTTTTCAGCAAACGAATATCTATACCCGGCATTTTGAAATAGACCCTGCTGCCTTTAAAGGCCCCTATGAAGAAGGAACGGTTTTGGCCACACAGCGGGAGTGATCAATTGGCTAAAGCTGCCCGCCAGATAAACCATATATTCAATACTATATATACGGCCAGCATCACTATTGCAGAAATATTATCCGCTTTTACGGCTTTCGCTATTTTATTCTTCTTTATCAGCCGGAGCGAATAAGCATTCTCTGCAATGACAGCAAGGATAAAGAACAAGGTAATGCCATGAAGCATGTCCACCAAAGTAAAAGATGCAGACTCCGGCAATGAAGAATCAATGATATACTTATTACCGATAACAGCAAATAAAGAACCAACACTTAATCCAAAACGGGAATCCATACCATCAGCATGAATATAAAAGCACATGTAGGATATCAGGAAAGCGACATACATCCCAAGAAACATCTTCCAGAAAAGACCGCCTGCTTCTCTCTTTATGGACAAACGTACCCTGAAAGCACTGTACTCCGTCCGAGGTTTGCTTAAGCTTTCATCTCCAAAACCTGTTTCATACACTTTTTTCCCTCCTGTGATGATACAACTGTCGATCGCCCAGCCCCGGAGCGTAAATCTTGAATCATAATTCTGTCCCACTGTATCCGGAATGAATACCAGCGACCTGGAATCAAACTGCGAATTCTCAATGGACAGCCTCAGCTTTTGTACATCAAATGGAAAGTTCTGTATCCTCCAGGAGTCTTTCATCACACATTGTAATTTCATTTGCATATAGATCCTGTCGCCGGAGCTGTCCACCGTGGAGAATGATTTTTCAACCGTTTTGGCCTGGGGCACTTCCAGGTTATTCATAAAATCAAAATCCTTGTTCCTGTACTTTAACCAAAGCCAGAAAGTAATAGTGAATTCCTTTTCTTTAAAATCAATATTGTGTATGCTGGTAATATAGATACCCACACTTACGGTATCCGGGGTGCTTTTTTCCTGCGCCTGTACCTGGAAGCACCATAATGCTGGCAGTATAAAGAGAGAAGTGAGTAGCTGCACTATTTTTTTCATCAGACAGGCTTTATAGCGGGAAGATAGAAAACAACAGAAGAATAACCAAAGTTATCTTGCTGCTGTTGCCCGATGTTTCAGTAACTGTCATTTTGAAAAAACTTTTTCCCTTGCTTCTGCAGATGTAAGAACTGGTATTACTTCAAAATCTGCCAGGTCATCCCAATTGCTTATCCACTGATGAATTTTCTCAGGGGCATCGCTTTCCATTACCTGGTAGCAAATGGATACGGCATGATCTATCCAGCTATTAACATAACTGACTCCCTCGGGAAACATTCTGCCCTTTTCATCAAACCGCTGATATATTTCTTTTTCCCTGCCCGGGTGAAATCTTTCGATGATCAGGTATAACATAAATGAATAGTAAGTAGTGAAAAGCTGCTCAAAGATAAACGTATAACCAATTTGCCTGCACCCGTATTTTTTTATCCCCCGCTTCCGTGCTATTTTCACCGCATGCATCCGCAGTTACTTACATTATTACATTGCATTGACCTGGAGGAAACCGAGCAGGCACAACGTTATAAACTGGACCAGGCCCATACTTTAAAACAATTGAAGGCGGAGGGGCTGGCATTGCACCCGTTGATCGTTACCCGGAAAAACTTCGGGTATGCTGACTATCCTGAGATCAGTTTCAAACTCAGCTTTCCGCCGGAGACACACCTGTTCAAAGACGGAGCTGCCATCGAATGCTTTATATCCGGTGAAGAACCGGTAAAAGGTGTATTACTTAACCTCGATGGAAAGAATGGTGAGTTTCGCCTTTTTGCACCAGACTTCCCCGACTGGATAGAGGATAATGGCGTTGGCATCAAACTGGCGCCGGATACCCGAACTACCAGCATCATGAAAAGAGTGCTGAACAATTTAGAAGCCAATAAATATTTGTACAAACTGTTTGAGCAATTGCATCATAAAACAGTTCTGGCCCTCACTCCGCCAGTGCTTCAAAAGAATGTATTTCATTATATTAATGACCAACTAAATGAAAGCCAGCAGGAGGCAGTAACTGCCATTACACAAAATGAATCCATTACTATTGTACATGGCCCGCCCGGCACCGGAAAAACAACCACCCTGATTGAAGCGATACGACAACTGATAAAAGCGGGAGAAAAGGTATTGGTGTCAGCACCCAGTAATACTGCAGTGGATAATATTTCGAAAGGGCTGATACAACAAGGCGTTAAGCTACTACGGGTGGGAAATACCAGCAAAGTGGATGCGCTTGTATTTCCTCATACACCGGAAGGAAAACTTTCTAACAGCAAGGAACAAAAAGAAATAAAACAATTAAAGGTACGGGCAGAAGAATTTCGTAAGATGGCACTGAAGTACAAGCGGAGTTTTGGCAAAGCAGAAAGGGAACAGCGTAATCTTCTTTTTAAGGAGGTGAAAGACATCCGGATCGAAATAAAAAAGCTGCAGGCCTACTATGAAGAAAAAATGTTTGCTGATACGGATGTGATCGCCGGAACTCCTGTTGGGTTATATGATGCCGGTATTGACCGGATGCATTTTAAAACATTGGTGATGGATGAGGCCGGACAATGCATTGAACCATTGGCCTGGTGCATCTTTCCGCTGGCCGAAAAAATAGTACTGGCGGGTGATCATTTTCAGCTGCCGCCTACTGTGCTAAGCAATGAAGCGGCACGCCTGGGTTTTAATCGTTCTGTTTTAGAAGCGGCGATTGATAAGACCGCTGCAGTTTACCTGCTCAACACACAGTATCGAATGCAACCGGCCATTGCCGGGTTCAGCAGTACCTATTTTTATAAAGGCCTGTTACTAACCGCTGCTCATCTGCAAAACACCGGTACACCTGTCACTTTTATAGATACAGCAGGTTCAGGATATAATGAAGTGCACGGGCCGGACGGAACCAGTTTACAAAATGAAGGGGAGTTACAACTTGTTCAAAAATTATTTGAAACGGAATTACTGGATCCCTTAACTACAGCTTTCATTTCTCCTTATGCAGGCCAGGTGGCCGCAGCCAGGGAACTATTGCCGGCTTCACTTCGCATCAGCACTATTGACAGTTTCCAGGGACAGGAAAAAGATACCATTATTGTATCGCTGGTGCGGAGCAATGATGATGGAGATATTGGTTTTTTAAAAGATTACAGAAGAATGAATGTGGCCATCACCCGTGCCAAAGAACGGCTTATTATAATTGGTGACAGCGCCACTATTGGTGCTGATGCTTTTTACAATGCCCTGTTAACCTATATCGAGCAGAATGGCACTTATAGAACAGTATGGGAGTTTGATCTATAAAAAAATAATTACCCGTATAGGCAGGTAATTATTTTTTTCTTTTGCTAATAACTGACCGGGTTGGTCAATCAGTTAGCCTCTGTATATTTTTTAAAGTTATCCAGGATTGCCTGCCAGCCACCCTGCTGTAATTCGATTGAATTGGTGGTCTCTGCTTCAAAGCGTTCCACCACTTTTGTAGTATTTCCATTCGCCGTGAAGCTGACCGTTACTTTTCTGCCGTCGCCCATCGTGTACCCGATATACTCATTTGTCCTGACGGCATCATACACACTACCGCAAT
Organism: uncultured Chitinophaga sp.; assembly: GCA_964443345.1. Taxonomy (GTDB): domain Bacteria; phylum Bacteroidota; class Bacteroidia; order Chitinophagales; family Chitinophagaceae; genus JJ008. The sequence continues at coordinate 1,486 of CAYUCU010000024.1, read as the reverse complement.
CACATCCACCGCTGCCATCCTTTTCTTTCATTCTGCTTGAATAATTCTCTCCTTCTTTCTGCTCATTTTCAGCTTTTGTCGTGTGCCAGTCATCCGAAGCATTGTTCCATTTGATAATATGTGCAGGGCTTGTCCAGTATTCCCATACTTTTTCTACGGTTGCATGGACTATGTTTTCTACGGTGATGACTGTTTTTGTGGTCGTTTCCATTTGTTTGAAGATTTAATCGTTATAGTTTTTGTTTTACAATGCAAATATCAGTCGTAAATATATAGCAGGCACTGTGTAAAAGCGAAATTTACAGGGGCTAATTGCGACATCCTGAATTTCTTTCTGCACTTATGGATACCTGACAACAATGAAGCTTTTGGGTATGTATGACAACCATGCAGCATCCGTACCAAAAAACACAGCTAAGTATTATCCCTTATCATTTGAAACTGATTTAATTAATCCATTATTCCGGATAAGTAAAATCGCTTATTAGCAAATAATTTATTACTTTCAGTTGCCATTAACAACCATTCTTATGAGCTTGCCCCAAAAAAGAACTGTTCTTTTTTTGACAGTTTATTGTCTCCTCTTTTGTCCCGTGCTTTATTCTCAGAAAACAGTTAAGCCTGTACAAGACTACTTCGAAGATATCCGTAATAACGAAGCGGAACTGACGGCTTTTATTTCACAAATGCCAAAGGGTGCTGACCTTCACAATCATTACAGCGGATCTATTTATGCAGAAAGTTATGTGGATTGGCTTACAGAAGCCGGGTATTGTGTCAACCCGCAAACATTACAAACCTTTGCCGGTAAATCAGGGTGTCCGCAGGATTATTCAAAACTTGCTGATCTGAAATCAAATTCTCCTTCCTATTATGAAACGATACGAAATAACCTGATCCGTTACTGGTCTGCCAAAGACTATGACCAAATACATACACTTTCCCGGGAAGATCAGTTCTTTACTGCATTTGGAAAGTTTGGCGCTGCCAGTGGAATGAATTATGATAAGGGGTTGGCAGAATTGAAGGACCGTGCCAAAAAGGAAAACGTTTCGTATATAGAATTAATGTTTAGCAGCATCTGGATGCCTGACTCTGCAAAGAATAGCCCATTTATCAGTAATGCCGATACCTTAAAATTCTATAACACCCTTTTTGCAAAGCTTACTAAAAGTCGGGACAGTGCTGCCACCTATGCCCTGTTAAAGTCACTATACCCCCGGATATATAATAAAGTACCTGTAAACACCAGCGCTGCGCTGTTCAACAGTTATGTTGACTCATTACACACCAATTTTGTGGGAGAAGATCCTTCCTTTACCATGCGGTATCTTACTTATGTGAGCAGGATCAATGATCCCCTGATCACTTTTATAAATATGATGATCGCTTTTGAAGCCGCACAATACAGCCAACACTCAGGAAAAACGTTAGGCCTTTTAAGAGGCGTTAATATATTAGCCCCAGAAGATAATAGCAATTCCAT
>CAYUCU010000023.1:0-31577 GCA_964443345.1 uncultured Chitinophaga sp. | reverse complement strand
CTCCCACTTCATACGGGATCATAGAAGCTGTGGTGATGACTTCTATACGGGCAGCAATACCGCCAGCTTCTTCCACCACACGGCGGAGAATGCCCAGTTCAAAAAAGTTGAGGTTATAGCGGTGAAGACCGTCGGTTTCCAGATCTGTACCCTTATGTTCGGCTCCGCCTATGGCAATCAGTTTTCCTTTCGGATTACTCATTCATCGGGATTTGATTACAGACAAATGTAGCAGAAAAATAATTGAATGATAATGTGAAAATGTGATAATGTGGAAATGTGGAAATGTAGTGGTGGGGGAAAGTTGCGAGCGGTGAGCTACGAAAAAAGCTGCGAGCAGTGAGCTACGAGTTGCGAGACTGGTGGACCATAGAGGCTTCATTTTATGGGGAAAGAGATGTATCACGCAGAGTTTGTGGAGTAGCAGACAGAGAAATACAACATACTTCAGCGAACTCTGCGGTCTCTGCGTGAAATACCTATCTCTCAGTCTCACAGCTCGAAACTCATCACTCATAGCTTTTTACGCCTCTCCACCAACAGGAACACACCCACTCCTGCTATCGCTATCAAACTGCCTCATAAGGCGAACCATTGGGTATTTATGAATAAGAAAACCCAGATGCCAATTGAAATAATGACCGGCAGGGGATACAACCACATCTTAAAAGGCAGTCCTTCTGTTCCAAACTTTTTGCGTAGCAGCACCACCCCTACGCCCTGCCCGATGAACTGCACGATGATCCGCATGGCCAGTATAGAACTGATAACATCACCAAGCCGCATAAAAAGACTGAATACAAAACCCAATGCACATAATACGGTCAATGAAACATAGGGAAAGTTTTTTGTGGGATGCAATTTAGCAAAAGGCTTAAAGAAGTTGCCATCCACCGCCGCAGCATATGGCACCCTTGAATAGCCGAGCACTACTGCAAACAAGGAAGAAAATGCAATGCAGAGTACCAGTACGGTCACAATGATCCCTGCCCGGTGACCATACAATTTTTCCATAAAAGAACTCACCAGGTAGCGGTCGTCCGACTTTACTGATTCCCAGGGCATCACTCCCATTACACTTATATTCATTAATACATACAAAGTAGTGATCCCTATGATCGAAATAAAAATGCTGCGGGGAATGTTTACACCGGGATTCTTTATTTCTCCACCAAGGTGACAGACATTATAATACCCGAGATAGGCATATACCGTTTTTACCGATGCTTGCCCCACTGCCGCCCAAAAAGCACAGGTGAAAAAAGATTCATTGCCGGTGGGCAATAGTTTAATACTTTGTTGCTGGTGCGTTAGTCCGCTGATGATGATCCAGATAATGGTCAGCACCACGATGCTGCCCATCACCACCGATATCTTACCAATGGTCTCAATTTTCCGATACAACAACAGAAAGACGAGTATCACCAATCCTCCGGAAACTGCTTTCAGCTGCCAGAATTCCAGCGGCACGATATAAGTAAGGTATTGTGCAAACCCGATCGCTGCAGAGGCCACTACCAGCGGTGCCTGTATGGAGGTTTGCCAGACAAATAAAAAGCTCATCAGCCTACCCCCTTTTTCGCCAAAAGCAATGCGATGAAAATTATAGGTGCCACCTGCCAGCGGATATTTAGCACCCAGTTCACTCCAGGTCATAGCATCCATAAAAGCAGTGAAAGCGCCGAATATCCAGGCCCAGATGAATAAGCCGGTATTGAATTGTGCCACCACAAAAGGCATCACCACAAAGGGGCCAATGCCCACCATATCTATCATGTTGATAGAAGTGGCCTGCAGCAGATTTATTTTACGGTTGGTGAGTGGTGTGTGCATGTTTGCCGTATTCAATGATTATTAATTATTAAGTAATAATTAATAATTCCCGGTGCTCATTGTTTCACAAATGCTGTAATCCCTTCGACCAGCACATCCAGATTTTGTGTGGTGGTATAAACATTCGGCGTCACCCGCACTCCCACAATATTCTCCCAGGTGATCCCTACGGTGTGCACCCGGTACTTATCAAGCAAAAAAGAATCCAGGTCGCCGGGTTTCTTTCCTTCAATGCCCACATTGCCAATAGCACAGCCCCATTTCGGATGCAGTGAGGTGTTGAGTTTTACAGTTGGAATGTTTTTCACTTTTTCCATCCAGTAATTCTTCAGGTAATGCAGCCGCTTTTCTTTCCGTTCGCTGCCGATCATTTCATGAAACTCAAGGGCTTTACCAATCGCCTGTTCAATATAAAAAGGCCGGGTGCCCAGGTTTTCAAATTTCCTGATATCCTCCTTCAGTGGATTCTCACTCGTTGCAAACAACGGGTACAGGTTTTTGATCTTATCTTTTTTTACATACAGCAGGCCGGTGCCGATAGGTGCATACAACCACTTATGCAGGCTGCTGGCAAAATAATCTGCATCCAGGTCCGGTATCTTAAAATCGAAATGCGCAAGACTGTGTGCGCCATCCACCACCACTTCTATCCCCCGCTTATGTGCTTCCTGTGCAATTTTTTTTACCGGCAATATCTGCCCGTTCCAGTTGATGATATGGGTGACATTGACCACTTTTGTTTTGGAAGTAAAAGCATTCACATATTGCTGTACCAAATAATTCTCCTCTTCACTGGGCAGTTCCAGGTTTATCCAAACCAGCTTAATTCCCTCCCGAAGTTCCCGTTGCTTATATGCATTAATGATGTTAGGATAATCCTGTTTGGCCACCACCACTTCATCGCCGGGTTTTAACTGCAACCCAAAGATCACTGTCTCTAATCCTTCGGATGAATTTCGGTTGATTGCGATCTCTTCGGCAGAACAGCCGCAAAGCTTCGCCAGGTTGGTTCGCAGTGGCTCCCGGCCTTTGTCTAATTCCCGCCACATATAATAACTGGGAGCTTCATTACAATAGTCATAATATCGTTTCATTGCTTCCTGTACGGTTTTAGGTGCAGGAGAAACGCCTCCATTGTTTAAATTGATGAGTGAGGGTGATACAGTGAACGATTGCTGGATATAATACCAGAAGTCTTCTTCCGTGGCCAGGTCGCCGGGAGAAATGTTCTTTGCATTTCTTAATGCACTTTCCAAATTTCTGCTCCAGGCTGGCTGGGTAAATGTGGATAATAAAGCAGTAGCTGAAAAGGCTCCTGCCCGTTTTAGAAACCGGCGGCGGTTATTCTCTGGCATGGGAAATGATTTGTATAAAAGTAGTGAAAAGAGAGGCTCATAGCTAATAGCTGTTAGCTATAAGCTTCTGTCTTGGTTACATAACCAAAAAAAACTAACTTCCCTGTTCAACAATATTGTGTATGAAAATACTTGAGATCAAAGTGCTGAAAGGCCCCAACTACTGGAGTGTGCGCCGTACCAAACTGATACAGATGAAGCTGGACCTGGAGGAAAAAGAGAATATGCCGACGAATAAGATACCGGGTTTCAGGGAGCGGCTGGAACAGTTGTTACCAACACTATATGAGCACCGTTGCAGTGTGGGCAAACCAGGCGGTTTTTTTGAACGGGTGGACGAAGGCACCTGGATGGGGCATGTGATCGAACATATAGCGCTGGAGATACAAACCCTGGCAGGAATGGATACCGGCTTTGGCCGTACCCGAACACCGGATGGAGAAAAATCAGGAGTATATTATGTGGTCTTTAGTTATATGGAAGAAGATGCGGGCACCTATGCCGCAAAAGCAGCAGTAAGAATCGCACAAGCTTTGATTGATGGCACTCCATACGACCTGGCTGATGATATTCAGCAAATGCGGGAGATACGGGAAGACACCCGGCTCGGTCCTTCCACCGGTTGCATTGTGGATGAAGCAGCAAAGAGAGGCATTCCTTATATACGATTGAACAAAGCAAGTTTGGTGCAACTGGGTTATGGCGTAAATCAAAAACGCATCCGGGCAACGATCGCTTCCACTACTTCCAATATTGCTGTCGATATTGCCTGTGATAAAGAAGAAACCAAGATGCTGCTGGAAGCGGCTGAGATACCGGTACCCAGGGGAACGGTGATACGAACAGAGGAAGGATTGGATGAAGCTATCAGCAAATTTGGTTATCCGCTGGTAATAAAACCGATTGATGGCAACCATGGAAAAGGAAACACCACCAACATCATCAACCGGGAACAGGCTATTAAAGCTTTTGAAGCAGCAAAAGCCTACAGCCGCAGTGTGATCATTGAGCGGTTCATCACGGGTTATGACTTCCGCTGTCTCGTTATCAATAATAAATTCATTTGTGCAGCATTAAGAACACCTGCTTCTGTAGTGGGTGATGGTGTGCATGATATTAAATGGCTGATCGAAGAAACAAATAAAGATCCCCGCAGGGGCTTTGGTCATGAAAAAGTACTGACGCAGATCACCATCGACCAGTTTACTCAAAAGATGCTGGATGATGCTGAAATAACATTGGACCATATACCTGAAAAAGGTGAACGGGTACTGTTGAAACCAACGGCCAATCTTTCCACAGGTGGTACTTCCACTGATGTTACGGATGAAGTGCACCCTGCGAATGTGTTCATGTTTGAACGTATTGCCAGGATCATTGGCCTTGATATCTGTGGTATTGATGTAATGGCCGTTGATCTGAAAACGCCGGTGGCTGAAAATGGTGGTGCCATACTGGAAGTGAATGCAGCGCCGGGATTCCGGATGCATATCGATCCATCTGAGGGCTTGCCGAGAAATGTGGCAGAACCGGTGGTGGACATGCTGTTTCCAAGAGGCAGCGCCGGAAGGATCCCTATCATTGCCATAACCGGAACAAATGGTAAGACCACTACGACAAGGCTTACCGCCCATATTGCCAAAAGTGCCGGAAAGAAGGTAGGCTACACCACCAGTGATGGAGTATATATACAAAACCAGCTGATGATGAGAGGTGATTGTACCGGACCTGTGTCTTCTACATTTGTTCTAAAAGATCCGACAGTTGATTTTGCTGTACTGGAATGTGCCCGGGGTGGCATTTTAAAATCAGGGTTGGCTTTTCAGAATTGTGAAGTGGCGGTGGTGACGAATGTCGCGGCTGATCATATCGGGCTGGGTGGTATCAATAATGTGGAAGCGATGGCCAAAGTAAAACAGGTGGTACCTGAAACGGTTTTCCCACATGGCTATGCAGTGCTGAATGCGGATGATGATCTTGTGTATCAAATGAAAAGTGATCTGAAATGCAATGTTGCCTTGTTCAGCATGGATGAAAACAATCCCCGCATCAAAGAACATTGTGCCGGTCATGGACTGGCATGTGTATATGAAAATGGTTTTGTAACCATTATGAAGGGCAACTGGAAGATACGGGTGTTACCCGCCAGGGATATTCCATTGACGTATGAAGCCAAAGCGGTTCATAATATCAACAACTGTTTACCCGCCGTGCTGGCTGCCTACCTGTTCCGTGATATTACCATTGATGATATCAGAACGGGGCTGCAAACCTTTATCCCCAGTGAAAGCCTGACACCGGGACGGTTGAATTTCTTCAATTTCAAACATTTTACCATATTGGCCGACTTTGCCCATAACCCGCATGGCCTGAAACTGCTGTGTGATTTTGTGAGCAAATTGGACTATCCCATCCGCATCGGTGTTATCAGCGGTACCGGCGACCGCCGGGATGAAGATATCCGGGAACTGGGTGCCATTTCTGCCGGATATTTTGATGAGATCATCATCCGTTGCGATAAAAACCTTCGGGGAAGAACGGCAGAAGAAATCATTGAGCTGCTAAAAGAAGGCATTGAAAGTGTGAACCCGAATGTGCCGGTGATCACTATTCCAAATGAGGACAAAGCGCTGGATTATATTTATGAAAATGCCAAACCCGGTGCTTTATACACCATAATGTGTGATGTGGTGGCCAGGGCATTGGATAAGATCAAGGAACTGAAGCAGCGGGAGGAGAAGGAAAGCCTGAAGCCCTCCACGCATACTGTATAATTTCTTTGAAAACCATTTGGGCAAAAGGCTGTCAAACCCTATTTTTGCACTCCCAATTGCGAAATTGGTACGGATTGACCCATGGTGTAATGGTAACACTACTGATTTTGGTTCAGTCATTTATGGTTCGAATCCATATGGGTCAACAAAGCCCCGTCTAATGGCGGGGTTTTGCTATTTTAAATGCTTCAAACAAATAACAAGACTTTCTTTCCAATTCTTAATCGGCACACCAAATACCTTCTGGATTTTTGAATTGTCCAGTACTGAATAAGCCGGTCGCCTGGCAGCGGTTGGATACTGAGAGGTGGGAATGGGATTTACTTTACACTTACTGCCGGTGAGTTCTTTGATCGCCAGTGCAAAATCATACCAGCTGATGATGCCTTCGTTTTTGTAATGATATATGTGTGAGTTGTCCTTAGGGTCCTGTTGGTGCGTCTGAAGCCATTGAATTATATAAATAATTGTTTCTGCAAGATCTCCGGCATAAGTTGGTGAACCGATCTGATCATTCACCACACTAACCTCTTCTTTTTCCTGCATCAGTTTCACCATGGTCCTGACGAAGTTCTTTCCAAATTCGGAATATACCCATGAGGTGCGGATGATAATAGCATCCGGATTCAATTGTATCGCTTGCTTTTCTCCCTCTAATTTGGAGGCACCGTAAACAGATTGCGGATTTGTGGGTGCATCTTCTTTGTATGGCGTAGCAGCCGTTCCATCAAAAACATAGTCTGTGGAAATATGAATGAACTGAGTTTGATGCTCCCTGCAAACCGCTGCCAGTACTCCTACCGCTTCTCCATTTACCTGGAAGGCTTTGTCCTTTTCCTGCTCGGCCCTGTCCACTGCGGTGTAAGCGGCACAATTAATAAGATACTGCGGATGATAGACATTAAAGTAGTGCCGCACCATTTCAAAATGATGGATGGGCAGGTCTTCTCTTGCTAAAAAGATAAATTCAAATTGGGGAAAGGCGGGTGCCAGCTTTTTCAGTTCTTTTCCTAACTGCCCGTTAGAACCGGTAACCAATATCTTTTGCTTCATTACCATCAGCCTTCAAATACAAAACTGTTATCGTACTGTGCCAGCGACTGCAATTGCTTATCTTTTTCTGAGACCACAATATCAGATTCAGGTATGTTCCAGTCTATACTCAGCTCCGCATCATTATACACAATGCCTCCTTCACTTTCCTTATTGTAAAAGCCATCGCATTTATATAATACTTCGGCTTTTTTGCTCAGCACAGAAAAGCCATGGGCAAATCCTTTTGGAATATACAGCTGCTTCTTGTTTTTAGCAGACAGCACTTCACAAAAACATTTTCCATAAGTGGGAGAGCCTTTCCGGATGTCCACCACAACATCTAATACTTTACCCCGTAACACCCGTACCAGCTTGGACTGCGCAAAAGGAGGCGCCTGGTAATGAAGCCCTCGGACCACCCCATACGCTGAGGAAGATTGGTTGTCCTGCACCCAGCGAACATCAATGCCCTGTTCTTTAAAAACATTCTCGTTGTACGATTCAAAAAAGCAGCCCCTGTCGTCTTCAAAAACAGCAGGTTCGAAAAGCAGTAATCCCGGAAATATGGTGGTTTGAAAAGGCATATTATAAACTCCAGTAAGTTCTGTTAGCTATCTTATTGCGATAAATACCCTTCAGGTCAGCCACCATTCCATGAGCTTTGGTAATTCCTGAAAAGTAGCCATCATCAAGCGATGTATATTCTTTATGCGGTACGGTGATGATCACCGCATCATAATCTGTTCCTGTTTTTTGAGTAAGGCCAAACCCGTACTCATGCTGCAATTCTTCAGAATCTGCATATGGGTCTTCCACATCCACATTCACGTAATATGATTTCAGCGCTTTCACCACATCTGCCACTTTCGAATTCCGGATATCACTTACGTTCTCTTTAAAAGTAGCGCCCTTGATCAGCACTTTCGCCGCCTTCACATCACCTGAGTTTTTGATAATGTGCTGCACCACAGTTTTGGCCACATACTTGGCCATATTGTCGTTGATGTTCCGGCCGGCCAGTATCACCTCTGCATCATAGCCCAGTTCACTGGCTTTGTAAGTAAGATAGTACGGGTCCACGCCAATGCAATGTCCCCCCACCAAACCGGGTTGAAATTTCAGGCAGTTCCATTTAGTACCTGCTGCTTCTAGCACTTCATAGGTATTAATGTTCATCATATTAAAAATGATGGACAACTCATTCATCAATGCAATGTTCAGGTCCCGCTGTGTGTTCTCGATGATCTTGGCGGCTTCGGCCACTTTAATGGATGAGGCCCGGTGCACTCCTGCCGTTACCACCAGCTCATAGGTTTTGGCTACTTCATCCAGTGATTCTGCATCGCAACCGGAAACCACTTTTATGATCGAAGCCAGAGTGTGGTTCTTATCTCCCGGGTTGATTCGTTCCGGTGAATAGCCTGATTTAAAATCAATGATATTTTTCAGCCCGGATAATTGTTCAATGATGGGTAAACAATCTTCTTCTGTACATCCCGGGTAAACGGTGGATTCAAAAACAACATAATCGCCTTTCTTTACCACTTTACCCACTGTTTCAGATGCTTTCTTTACAGGAGTAAGATCAGGAACATTGTGCTCATCCACAGGTGTTGGCACTGCCACAATAAAGAATTGCGCTTCTCTTAATACATCTAATGAATCGGTAAACGTGATATCACAACCTTCAAAATCGGCGGCCTCCAGTTCATTACTGGGGTCAATACCCTGTTTCATCAGGTCAATTCGTTTCGGGTTGATGTCAAACCCGATCACTGATATCTTACGGGCAAACTCCAATGCTATCGGCAGTCCTACATAACCTAAACCGATCACAGCCAATTTTGCTTTCTTATCCACTAACGCTTTGTACATTTTCTTAAAGGGGTTTTATTTCTGACTTATAAATTCTTTAGGTTGCTTGTTCCATTCTTCTGCCGGCAATGATTTAAAATAGGCATAGGTGATCTTCAATCCTTCCTTACGTTCCACCTTTGGCTCCCACCCCAGGATCGTTTTTGCTTTTGTAATATCAGGCTGCCGTTGTTTAGGATCATCCACTGGCAATGGTTTATAAATGATCTTTACTTTGTTTCCGGTCAATACCAGTATTTCTTCTGCAAAATCCTTCAGGGATATTTCGTTGGGATTGCCAATATTCACTGGCATGGTGTAATCGCTCAGCAATAAGCGGTAAATACCTTCTATCAGGTCATCCACATAACAAAAGCTTCTCGTTTGAGAACCATCACCAAAAACCGTAAGGTCTTCACCACGCAGCGCCTGTCCTATAAAAGCAGGGAGTGCTCTTCCATCATTTAATCTCATCCGGGGCCCATAGGTATTAAAGATGCGAACGATCCGGGTATCCACGCCATGAAAAGTATGATAGGCTCTTGTAATGGATTCCATATAGCGTTTGGCTTCGTCATACACACCCCTCGGACCTACCGGGTTTACATTCCCCCAGTACTCTTCCGTTTGCGGGTGCACCTGCGGATCGCCATACACTTCACTGGTGCTGGCTACCAGCATGCGGGCACCTTTTGCTTTGGCAAGACCGAGACAATTATGTGTTCCCATCGCCCCTACTTTCAATGTCTGTATCGGTATTTTCAGGTAATCGATCGGGCTGGCAGGAGAAGCAAAGTGCAGGATATAATCGAGGTGGCCGGGAATGTGAATGAATTTGGTCACATCATGATGATAAAATTCAAAATGTTCGAGCTTGAAGAGATGCTCAATATTTTTCAGGTCACCGGTGATAAGGTTATCCATGCCAATAACATGATACCCTTCTTTAATAAAACGGTCGCACAGGTGTGATCCTAAAAAACCTGCTGCACCAGTGATCAATATTTTTTTTTGTGCCATGGTACTATTAATTAACGGTTGACCTGCCCACACTTACGTAATGGAAACCGAGGTCCTTCATTGAGTTGAGATCAAACAGGTTCCTGCCATCGAAGATAGCTTTGTTTTTCAGCTCATGGGTGATCATTGAAAAATCGGGGGTGCGGAATTCATTCCATTCTGTTGCGATGATCAGCGCATCAGCTCCTGCCAGTGCCGCATACTGGTTTTCTGCATAGCTGATCTTATCACCGATAGTTGCCTGCACATTCTTCATCGCTTCAGGATCAAAGGCACAAACAGATGCTCCTTCATTTACCAACGCATCGATCATATATAAAGCCGGTGCTTCCCGTATATCATCCGTATTGGGTTTAAAGGCCAGTCCCCACAACGCAAACCTTTTTCCTTTAAGGTCATTGTTGAAATATTTTTTTATGGAAGGAATGAGGTGCAGTTTTTGTTCATCATTTACTTTGATCACCGCATTCAGTATCTCAAAATCATAACCCATCTCCGCTGAAGACTGTATCAATGCCTGCACATCTTTGGGAAAACAACTTCCTCCATAACCGATACCGGGAAATAAAAACCGTTTGCCGATCCGGTCATCACTGCCAATACCCCGCCGAACCATATCCACATCAGTACCCATCTTTTCACAAAGACGTGCTATCTCATTCATAAAAGAGATCTTGACCGCCAGGAATGAATTGGCCGCATACTTTGTCAATTCTGCCGAGCCTTCATCCATATAGATCACCGGGTTGCCCTGGCGCACAAATGGTGCATAAAGGTCTCCCATCAGCTTTTTTGCTCTTTCAGAAGTAGTACCGATCACTACACGGTCCGGTTTCATAAAATCTTCTATGGCTACTCCTTCCCGCAAAAATTCCGGGTTGCTCACCACATCAAACTCCACTTTGCAATTTTTGGCAATGGCCGCATGCACTTTTGCTGCTGTGCCTACCGGTACGGTACTTTTATCCACGATCACTTTATAATCGGTTAGCAGGTGACCCAGTTCTTCCGATACACCCAGTACATATTTAAGATCCGCAGCGCCATCTGCTCCCGGAGGAGTGGGCAATGCCAGGAAAATGATCGCTGCATCCCTGATCCCTTCTGCCAGTTGCGTAGTGAAACGCAGACGGTTCTCTTTCAGGTTTCTCAGAAAGAGTTTTTCCAGTCCCGGTTCATAAATGGTGACCTCACCATTCTTTAACCTGTTTACTTTTTGTTCATCAATATCAATACAGGTTACGTTATTGCCTGTTTCGGCAAAGCAAGTACCGGTCACCAATCCTACATAGCCTGTTCCTATTACTGCGATCTTCATGGTATGATTTATTTATTTACGTATTCGAGCACTTTTGAGGTGATGAATTGCAATTGTTCCTCATCCAGTTCTGTATGAATGGGCAAAGAGATGACCCGGTGCGTCAGCCAGTCTGTAACAGGCATCTCCTGCGACGATACATTAAACTGGTCAAACATTTTCTGCCGGTGCCCGGGCACCGGGTAGTAGATCATTGCAGGTATCTTTTGAGCGGCTAAAAATTCTTTCAGCCCGTCACGGTCCACTCCTTCCAGTTGCAGGGTATATTGATGATACGCATGATGCGAATATCCTGCCCTGAATGGTGTGGTGATCTTTGGATGACCTGCAAAAGCCTTGTCATAGTAATCAGCCGCTTTCGTTCTTGCTGCAACATATTCATCCAGGTGTTTCAGTTTTATATCCAGCACCACTGCCTGTATCGTATCCAGCCGGCTGTTGCAGCCCACCACATCATGATAATACTGGCGGCTTTGCCCGTGATTGGCCACCATTTTCATAGTAGCTGCCAGCGTATCATCATCGGTAAATATAGCACCGCCATCTCCAAAGCCGCCCAGGTTCTTTGAAGGATAAAAAGAAGTGGTACCGATATGTCCGATGGAACCGGTCTTCTTTTTAGTCCCGTCGGAAAAAATGTAGTCACAACCAATAGCCTGTGCATTATCCTCTATTACAAACAGGTTGTGCTTTTTTGCGATGGCCATTATTTCTTCCATGGGTGCAGCATGACCGTAAAGATGTACCGGTACGATCGCTTTTGTCTTTGGTGTTATCGCTTTTTCTATGGCTGCCGGATCAATACAAAATGTTTTGGCGTCCACTTCCACAAAAACCGGTGTAAGCCGGAGCAAGGCGATCACTTCTGTGGTGGCGATATAGGTAAAAGAAGGAGTTATCACTTCATCACCCGGCTGTAGTCCCAGGGCCATCATGGCAATTTGCAGGGCATCCGTTCCGTTGGCACAGGGAATCGTATGCTTTACCCCGATATAGGCAGAAAGATTGGCGGCAAAGTCGTGAACCGGTTTGCCGTTGATAAAAGCCGTGCTTTCAATCACCTCAATGACGGCTTTATCCACTTCGGGTTTTATCTTATGATACTGGGTTTTGGTATCCACCATCTGAATGGGTCGCATCAAAAAAAATTACTTTGAATGGTTCGCTTTTATTTATGTCAAATAAGTCATACCTGCCAGGCAGATCAAAGCAATGCCTGAACCTGCAAACCCTGAATTTGACTTATTTGACCCTATTTGACTATCTAATGACTTGAGGGGCCTTCAGGCGGGCAAAAATAGTAAAATACGGGTAGTTTACCCGATTGCTTTTACATTTGCTCCTTATTTATAACCAACACATTGTCTGTATTTTTCTACAATATTTTCCTGTGGCTGTATAATGCCGGGATCCGGGTGGCTGCTTTGTTTCGCCCAAAAGCAAAAAAATGGGTGCAGGGAAGAAAAAATATCTTTTCCCGGCTGGAGCAGGCAATACCCGCAGGCGAGAAGATCATCTGGGTGCATTGCGCTTCCCTGGGTGAATTTGAGCAGGGCAGGCCGGTGATGGAACAATTAAAAACACTGTACCCGCAATACAAATTGCTGCTCACGTTTTTTTCACCGTCAGGATATGAGGTGCAAAAAAATTATACCGGTGCCGATTGGGTCTTTTACCTGCCGGTGGACGGCCCTCGCAATGCCAAACGGTTCCTGGAGATCGTTCATCCGTCATTGGTCATTTTTGTGAAGTATGAATTCTGGTACTATTATTTAAAAAAAATAAAATACCGGAACATCCCGTTGCTGCTTATCTCTGCTTTGTTTAGAAAAGACATGTCCTTCTTCAAATTCTATGGCACTTTGCCCCGGAAGATGTTATCCCGCTTCGATCATCTTTTTGTACAAACAGCGGAATCAAAAAAACTCGTGGATGCACTTGGACTGGCAGACATCTGTTCTGTAAGTGGTGATACAAGAGTGGACCGGGTGCTGGAAATTGCGGCACAGTTTCAACCGATCTCTGTTATTGAACAATTCACCGGCACTGCTCCTGTTATTGTGGCCGGCAGCACCTGGCCGGAAGATGAAATTGTTTTGCAAAAGACGTTTGCTTCGTTACAGGCATCATCTGCAAAACTCATCATTGCCCCGCATGAGTTAACGGACTCTCATCTTGAAACATTGGACAAATTGTTTCCCGGTGCGGTCCGTTTTTCAATATTAAAAGATCGTAGTTCAACAGATGCCTCTTGCCTTATTATTGATAATTATGGAATGCTGTCGCGGCTATACCGGTATGCCACCCTTGCGTATGTAGGCGGCGGGCTTACCCGAAATGGGGTGCATAATGTGCTGGAAGCGGCAGTGTATGGTAAGATCGTTTTCTTTGGCCCTTTTTATAAAAAATATTCCGAAACAGTGGGGCTGGTAGCATCCGGAGGAGGTATTTCATTTACAGAACAGGAAAGCAACAACCTGGCACAGCGAATGGAGACGCTTTTAAAAGATGAAGCTGAGTTTATACGGAGAAGCAAAGCTGCCGGGGACTATGTACGGTCCAACAAAGGAGCAGCACAAAAGATCATTGAGTTTATTCAGGAAAAACGCCTTTTGACCAGCTGATCAAAGTGCTGTACAGATGGCTGATCGTTGCTCCAGCCCAATTTTACTTTCAATTCACGGGTGATCCAGTATTCTGCTTCTGCATAAATATTAAAACTGTTGATCGTTTTAATACAGCGTTCATACATATTTTCATCACCACGGAAAAGCTCATTGATAAAAAGGAACCGGTCGTTTATACCGATCGCTTTGCGCAGGTCTTTTATAGGTGTTTCTTTCAGTATTTCCACCAATTCTGTCTTTCCCTGTTTCAGTTTATCATTCAGCGATTCGCCCTGCGCTCCTGCATCATTCACTTCCCGTTCACGGGGCTGATGAGAAAGGGTGGGAATTTCTTTCATCGGGTCGAATACCATATCCAGCTGTCCGTTCTTCTGTACCACTGATACAGAACCATCATCCACCAGCAGGGTTTCTTTTACTTCCTTTACCGCAGGTACTTCGGCCACTTTAGGAGCATATTTTTCATACTGTGCCAGTCCTGTGCCTATCGTGCTGGCCACGGAGCTGATTACGGAGGGCAGTACCACGGCCACTTTGGCGGTACCGAGGCTGTAGGAGCCGGCTGATTTCAGTTTCGTTAGTTCAAACTGCAGTAACTGAACGGTGCCGAGGAGTAATGCCGGGTCGGCCTGCTGGTCAAACTGCTCTTTTAATTTGCTGATGAGGGCTTCAATTCGTTCCATTGATATATATTTATGGCCTCCAAAAAGAGACTTTTAAATGAGACTTCTTAAAGTTACAAACTGTTTGCCAATAAAATCAATAACCGGATAGTCACAACAAATCTTAACAATGTTTATTGAACCTAATACCAGCGGGGAACGCCGCGGCTCGATAGAAGTTATTTGCGGCTCCATGTTCAGCGGAAAAACAGAAGAACTGATCCGCAGGCTGAAAAGAGTAAAGATCGCCAACCAGAAAGTGGAGATATTCAAACCTGCTATTGACGTGCGGTATGATGAAGTGAAGATCGTATCGCATGATGCCACTGCTATTCAATCAACACCGATTGACAATTCTCAAAAAATACTATTGCTTACCGGTGATGTGGATGTGATCGGTATTGATGAGGCCCAGTTCTTTGATGAAGAGATCGCCAATGTGTGTGATGAACTGGCGTTCCGCGGCATCCGGGTGATAGTGGCGGGACTGGATATGGACTACCTGGGCAAACCTTTTGGCCAGATGCCTTTTATTATGGCTAAAGCCGACTATGTGACCAAACTCCATGCTATCTGCATGAAATGCGGCAGCATTGCCAATTATTCGTACCGTAAAATTCCTAATGAAGACCAGGTAATGCTTGGCGCTATGGATGCCTATGAGCCCCGGTGCAGGAAATGTTATCACGAAAGTTGAGAACAGACTATCGACTACCGACTACCGACTATTGACTATCAACTATCGACTACTAACTATCTCGCCTTACCCCTGATCTTATTTTTCGCATTTAAAACAATGGACTGACCATTTTTCTTTATGTCGATGACCACATCCTGGTCAGCATTTACCACCAGTCCAGATTTGCTGTCCACCACCAGTATCCCGCTTACTTTACCATCCATATCGGCCCCTTCTGCTTCTCCTTCGATCTTAGTTTTCTCTTCCAGTGTTACCATATCCCCTTCAATTTCTTTAACGGTATAAGTGGATCTGTATTTGCCTCCCATCTGGCCTGTTACACTGGTGCTTTTTTCCCAGTTGTCACCCACTTTCACTTCTTTGTTTGGAAAAATGTATAACACTCTTTCAAACTGTCCTTTTATTCCCTCCTCATTAAACTGCTGATTAAACTTAGCTATCATTTCTGCCCGTTCCTTTTCATCCAGGTGCATCGAATCAGCAATAGCGCTTGCCATTTCTTTAAACCCTGAAACTTCTTCCACTTTTCCTTCCTTATTTATTTTCATTGTAAACTGTTGGCCTTTGATCGCCCCAAATATCCGGTTCACCATTTGCATCGGGTTTTTATCGTCATCCGCAGTGGCGCTTTTGTCCGTGTCCACGGTCATATCCATACCAGCTACATTCATATCCATTTTAAACCGGTCAAACCGGGTGGTCAGTGTTTTCATATTACCATCATCTTCGGTCACATCCATTGAATAGTAGGTGCTCATACCCATCTTCATCGGCTGTCCCATTACTTTCTGGTCAATATCCATCATCATTTCATAATCATATCCCTTCCCCTTTTCAAAATTGAATTGCAGCATTTTGGTTGCTGTGGCCGATTTGGTTGATTGGCAGGATTCAAAGCTGATGATTGAAAACAGGGCGATCACGACCGGCAGGAAGAACAGTATTCGTTTCATTCTTTAAGATTTGCACCGAAATTAGAATTTTAATGCCGGAATTAAACTCATATTAATCTGTATTTTCGCCGCCAAACGCTTCATATCAGCTCCTTTCGCCACATATTCACCCTTTTTAAAAAAGACCTGCTGCTGGAAGTACGGCAGCAATACAGTTTTTACGGCATCCTGCTGTATATCGGTTCCACCATTTTTGTGTTGTATATGGCTATTGATGAACCGGAAACCAAAGTTTGGAACGGGCTCTTCTGGGTCATTCAGCTATTCATTTGTATCAATGCCGTGGCCAAAAGTTTCCTCCAGGAGAGCAAAGGCCGGATGCTGTATTTCTATTCCATTGCCAGTCCCGGAGATTTTGTACTGGCCAAACTGCTCTTCAATTCTTTACTCATGCTCGCCATGAGCCTGCTCAGCCTGTTCCTGTTCAGCCTGTTTATGGGCAGCCCGATGCAAAAAGCATGGCAGTTCATTGGGCTGGTGCTGCTCGGTGGCTGGAGCCTGAGCCTGGTATTCACCTTCCTGGCGGCTATTGCTGCAAAGGCACAACAAAATGCCGCTATTATGGCGGTACTAGGTTTTCCCATCATTATTCCCCAGTTATTACTTTTAATGCGGCTGTCCAATGCCGCCTTTGCTCCGTTGCTTATCATACCTGTAAGTACCGTTTTGTTATTAATTGCTTTAGATGCAATGGTCGTACTGCTGGCAGTGATCCTTTTTCCCTATCTCTGGAAAGACTGATGAACAGCCGAACAGAGGAACAGATGAACAAGGAATTATGAAGTTTGAAGTGGAAGACTCCGAAGATTGGAGAGGTTTAGAACAGCCGAACAGAGGAACCCGGCATAAGGCGGGGCAGGCAAGAACAGGGAATGATGAAAAAAGAAGTCAGTTCGGTCTTTTCCTATTTTTTTGTGCAGTTTTCAGACTTGCAACGAAAATGGAAATCAGCTCATTATTTTCAATAATCAGGGCTGAAAGTTTGATATCATCAAACCAAAGTTTCTTCCTGATTAAGCGTAAGCAGTTAAACGTTTCCCGGAGTTCTTTAAGACACACTTTCATTTTATGGATAAAGTCATTACTGCTTTCTGCGCTCTGGCCCTCCCCGTAATGAAGTGCCGGAGAAGTTGAAGACCGGACAAATTATGATGCGATATGGTTTCCTGCTAATGTTTGGGGTAGTTTTTCAGAAACATCAATACATTCACTGGCAAAATTGATTAATCGTTCATCCAGGTCATATTTCTTTTGCATATGGGTAGGATTTAATAATAAAAATATCAGATTTATTCCTCAAAAATCAAAAGACTCCTCAATTTTTGGAGTCTTCAACTTCAACATTCCTTGTTCAACTGTTCATCTGTTCGTTATTCAAAAAACCCCCTTATTTTTGCCCTCACATTATACGGCCGGTCGTTCGTTCCGGCTCCCAGATGAGAGAAGCAAAAAATTATATGCACAGGTCCTGGTGGAAAATTGCAAGTATTATCTTGTTGGTTTACACAGTTATTGGCGGCTTCCTGATGAAAGTGCCCCGTCTCCCCGCCCTGGAAGAAACGATCCGTAATCTTTATTTCCACGTTTGTATGTGGTTTGCTATGATGATCCTTTTTACAGTTTCAGTAGTGAATTCGATACGCTACCTGCGCACCTTCAATTATAAATATGATATCTATTCCCGGCAGTATGCTGCTGTGGGAATTGTGTTGGGTGTGCTGGGCTACTCCACCGGCGCCATCTGGATGACCTACACCTGGGCTGATCCCAATAACCCGGCATTTCAATCCTTTGCCGCACTGGCACGGGAACCCAAACTGATCGGTGCCGCTATCGCTCTGCTTATTTATTTTGCTTACATGGTATTGCGGGATTCTATTACTGATATGGATAAAAGGGCACGGATAAGTGCTGTGTACAACATATTTGCCTATGCCATGCTGTTCCCTTCCATCTGGATATTACCACGGGTAATGGACAGCCTGCACCCTGGCCGGGAAGGAAACCCTGCCCTCAATACCAGCGATATAGACAGTGGAATGCGGATGGTTTTTTATCCTGCTGTGATCGGGTGGACCTTATTGGGCACCTGGATCGCCACCCTGAAAATAAGAATGACTTTATTAAAAGAAAAAAAGATGCTATCATGAAAATGATCCGCAAAATAGTCCTGTTGTTGCTGGTAACACTATCGTCAGTGGCCGCATTCGCACAGGATACAAAGACAGGGGCAGCAGATGTGATGAGAAGCAACGGCCGTATCTATGTGGTAGTGGCAGTAGTGCTTACCATTCTCATCGGCCTTCTGTTATATTTGTTCCGCCTCGACAGAAAAATGACCAAACTGGAAAAAGAGGGTTGATGCGAACGATTGACCATTCACAATTCACTTTTCACTTATATAACGATTGCTAAATTTAAAAACGAATTTATGTCAGACAAACAGTACAGTTTTTTTGGCGCCGTAGAAAAAAGTTTTGATAAGGCCGCCAGGTATACTAAATGGGATACCGGTATCCTGGGAATGATCAGGGAGTGTAATGCCGTGTACCAGATCCGCTTCCCCCTTAAAAGAGATGATGGAAGTATTGAAGTAATTGAAGCATACCGGGTACAGCACTCCCACCACAAAACGCCCTGCAAAGGGGGTATCCGTTTTGCTGCTGAGGTAAACCAGGATGAAGTAATGGCCCTGGCAGCCCTGATGACCTACAAATGCGCTATTGTAAATGTGCCTTTTGGCGGCGCAAAAGGTGGTCTGAAGATCAATCCTAAAAAATATTCTACCTACGAACTGGAAAAGATCACCCGCCGCTACACCGCGGAACTGATCAAGAAAAATTTTATAGGACCGGGTACTGATGTGCCCGCCCCCGATTACGGAACCGGCGAAAGAGAAATGGCCTGGATACTGGATACTTATACGGCCATGCATCCCGGAGAAATTGATGCCGCAGGTTGTGTGACCGGTAAACCCGTAACACAAGGTGGCGTTCGTGGCCGTCGGGAAGCAACAGGCCTCGGTGTTTTCTTTGGTCTGAGGGAAGTGTGCAATATGGAAGATGTGATGAAAAGACTTGGGCTCACCGTTGGCGTGGAAGGTAAAAGAGTAGTGGTGCAGGGATTAGGTAATGTGGGCTATCACTCTGCTAAATTCTTCCAGGATGCCGGCGCCAAAGTAATTGGCCTGGCAGAATATGAAGGCGCTATCTGGAATAAGGACGGACTGGATATTGATGCCGTTTTCAATCACCGCAAAACATCCGGTTCCATTTTAAACTTTCCCGGTGCCACTAATTTTGAGAAGAATGGAGATGCCCTGGAAATGGAATGTGATATATTGATACCCGCTGCATTAGAAAATGTGATCAATGGTGAAAATGCACCACGGGTAAAGGCAAAAATGATCGGCGAAGCCGCCAATGGTCCGCTGACACCAGAAGCAGATGAAGTGTTTGTACAAAAAGGAATATTAGTCGTACCCGATATGTACCTGAATGCAGGCGGTGTTACGGTTTCTTATTTTGAATGGTTAAAGAATCTCAGTCACGTCCGGTATGGTCGCCTGGAAAAACGTTTTACAGAAAACCTGAATGCACATATACTCGGGCAAATAGAAGAACTGAGTGGTAAGAAAGTAAAAGACAACGAACGGGAATTCATCATGCATGGTCCCGATGAAGTGGACCTCGTATATAGCGGTTTGGAAGAAACGATGATCACTGCCACACATGAGATCATGAATGCCTGGAAAGCCAACCCCGAAATACCAGATATGCGTACCGCAGCTTATGTTGTTGCTATCAACAAGGTAGGCACCAGCTATGCAGAACTGGGTATCTTCCCATAAACAACCACACCCCTTCGTCCCGCACCATGCAGGACTATGGAGGGCAAACCAATTGCTTATTCATCCCATTTGCAAATGCAGGTGGGATTTTTTTATTGCCTGTAGCAATTCAACCACGAAAAAATGCCAGGTCCCGGCATAATGTATCCGTCTCATGGGATGAATCACAGAAGTAATAGCCAGGAAAAAACAGGTGAAACAATCAGCCGGGAAACAGGTATCTCTTTCCTGTGATCAGAAGGGCTGAACCCCGACTACCAGTTACAACGGGGCAGCTCCATTCGTATATTTTGCAGGAACATTCTTCGATTTTGCACCGTTGTTCTTGTATTTCGTACCACTGTTCTTGTATTTCGAATCGTTGCTCTTCAATTTCGCACCGTTGTTCTTCAATTTTGCATCTTACTTCTTATACTTTGCACCTCCGTTCTGCTACGGTGCTCCCGCAGCATGGAGACGGGCATGCCCTGTCTCTACCTGCCCCAAACGTTACAATGAAACGTGTAGAAAACCCCGGAACCCGTTCTACTCACTCCCCACTCCCGACTCCCGACTCTTGACTCCCGACTCTTGACCCCCGACTCCCCACTCCCTTACCGTCATAGCACCTGAAATCATTATCTTCGTTCTCTTAAACAAAACAATCATGAAGAAATTTCTTTTAACCTTATTCAGTTTTGCTGCGGTGGCTGCTTATGCCCAGACTGCTGATGAAGTAATTCAAAAATATTCAACTGCCCTGGGTGGATTGGATGCATTTAACAAAGTGACCAGCGCCAAAATGACCGGCAATGTAACTACGCAGGGGATGGTATTGCCCGTTACCTCCCAGATAATAAATAACAAGGCCGTGAGAACCGATATTGAAATAATGGGACAATCTATTGTGAATGTTTACAATAACGGAACCGGCTGGAAAATAAACCCCTATGCCGGTGCAGAAACGGCTACGGAAGTAACCGGAACTGAGCTCAAAGAATTTAAAGCACAGAGCAGCCTGGTCAACCACCTGATGGATTATAAGAACCGGGGACACCAGGTAGAACTTGCCGGCCAGGAAGACGTGGAGGGTGTGAAATGTTTTAAATTAAAACTCACCAACAAAGATGATGGTAAAGTGACCAACTATTTTATTAGTACCGGCGATTACCTGCTCATCAAATCCGTAGGCAAAAGAGATATGCAGGGACAGGAAGTGGACGTGGAAACCTTTTATTCCGATTTCAAAGATGTAGGCGGGTTAAAGTTTGCCATGACAAGAATTCAAAAGATCATGGGACAGGTATTCCAGGAAATAAAACTTGATAAAATAGAATTGAATGTACCGGTTGATGAAAATATATTCAAGATGTGAGCTACTCTGAACCTAACTATAAAAAATGCCCCGTCAGGAAAGATGGGGCATTGTTATTTTAGATAAAGGCAAAAACTTATCCGCCATGCGCCGGCAATTCAACAATCGTTTTCAATGTTCCGTTCTCTTTTACCCATCCCATACAATAATGTCCGTTGGTGATAAGCAGGTACGATACCGGTATGCTCATATTATACCGCAGCACCTGTTGCAGCACAGCATCATCCAGTTTTATTTCCATCGCCTTACATTCAATCATCATCCAGGGTTGATGATTGGCATCATATACTAATATATCAAATCGTTTTTTTAGCTCTCCCAATTGTATTTCTTTTTCAATGGCCAGTAAGGAGGCGGGATAGTTTTTTTCCTGTAACAGGTATTGAATAAAATTCTGCCGTACCCATTCCTCCGGCGTCAGGAGCAACCATTTCTTGCGCAACGCATCAAAGATGAACTCCTTTTCACCTTCCTTTTTGATCCGAAAATCCGGGGTGGGGTAGTTGATAATCATGCAGCTTCAAAAGTAATTGATTAAATTCGCAGACATGAAGACAAAAGAAGAAATAGTTCAAAACTGGCTGCCCCGTTATACCGGCTCGCCATTAGAGAATTTTGGGGAATACATTCTGCTTACCAACTTCAGCAATTATGTAACCCTGTTTGCAGAATGGAACAATGTGCCGGTGATCGGTGAAGGCAAACCAATGCAATGTGCCACCGCCGGTAATATCAGTATCATCAACTTTGGGATGGGAAGTCCCACTGCAGCGACTATCATGGACCTGTTGACAGCCATCAATCCCAAAGCGGTCTTATTCCTGGGCAAATGCGGGGGGCTGAAAAAAAGAAATAAACTCGGCGACCTGATACTCCCCATCGCTGCCATCAGGGGCGAGGGAACCTCGAATGATTATTTTCCTGCAGAAGTACCTGCCTTACCTGCTTTCGCTTTACAAAAGGCGGTATCCACCACCATCCGGGACTATGCAGTAGATTACTGGACCGGCACCGTGTACACTACCAACCGCCGGGTATGGGAGCATGATGAACCCTTTAAGGAATACCTGCAAAAGGTAAGGGCCTATGCCATCGATATGGAAACGGCCACCATCTTTACCGTAGGTTTTTATAATAAGATACCCACCGGCGCCTTATTACTCGTTAGTGATCAGCCTATGATACCGGAAGGAGTAAAAACAGAAGAAAGTGATAAAAAGATCACCACCAGTTTTGTAGAAAATCATTTGAAGATCGGTATTGATTCATTAAAGCAGCTGATCAATGATGGAATGACCGTCCGGCATTTGAAATTCTAAACCTTTGCAAAATGAAACGATTTGTCATTCTTCCAGCATTTGCCTCCCTGCTGCTTTCCAATAGTGATTGTGGTAAAAAGAAAACAGGTAACACCACTTATAAAGGAAGACTTGAAATTGCCGGCATTTGTATGAACTATACGATCGGCGTTATCGAAGGTGAAATAGACGATGCCCTTATTGCTGACAAATGGACAGATGAGTCATCTCATATATCATACAAGGATGTTTTCCGCCTGGGCAACCCCTGTGATTTTCCGGCCACGATCAAACAGGGCGATGAATTTTACTTTACGATTGATACCACAAAAGGTAAAGAGTGTGCTGTATGTATGGCTTTCTATCCCACACCACCAAAAGCCCTCTCTATTAAAGTGGTGGAGAGGTGACCTTTGACAATACCACAGACCTATTATATTCATCGTCCTAATCAGATATCTATAACCCCGAAGGGGTGACACCAAATGAAACCGCTGCTCGAAATAAAAAATCTCTCTCTTGATTTCATCGCAGAATCAGGAACTACTACTGCACTAAAGGAGATTTCCTTTTCAGTAAACAAAGGAGAAGTAGTGGCACTGGTAGGAGAATCAGGTTCGGGAAAATCTGTCACCTCTCTTTCCATTCTTCAACTGCTGCCTTCACCTCCCGCAATATACACCGCCGGGGAAATTCTTTTTTCAGAAACCGGTATTGAACAAACCGATCTGCTGAAAAAAAATAATTCTGAATTACAATCCATCCGGGGAAACAAGATCGCCATGATCTTCCAGGAACCGATGACCTCACTGAACCCGGTACTTACCTGTGGCAACCAGGTAATGGAATCCCTGCTGCAGCATAAAAACATTTCAGCCACAGAAGCAAAAAAACAAACAATCGCCTGGTTTGAAAAAGTAAAACTCCCCCACCCCGAAGCTGTATTCAGCCGGTATCCGCACCAATTGAGTGGTGGCCAAAAACAGCGGGTGATGATAGCAATGGCCATGTGCTGCCAACCATCCCTGCTGATCTGCGATGAACCTACAACAGCATTAGATGTAACCGTACAAAAAACGATCCTGCAGCTGATAAAGGAATTACAACAGCAATCAGGTATGGGAGTGATCTTTATTACCCACGACCTTGGCGTGGTGGCTGAAATTGCTGACCGTACCGCTGTTATGTATAAAGGAGAAATCGTAGAACAGAATACGGTAACGGAAATATTCCACCATCCGCAACATCCATACACCAAAGCGCTGCTGGCATGCAGACCGGTGAATCATGAAAGAGGAAAGCGATTACCTGTAGTTAGCGACTTTTTGAAAGAAACAAGGTCGGAAGTCGGAGAGCAGAAGCCGGAAACGACTCCTCCAATCCCGGATCTCAGATCGCAGACCTCACACCTCAGACCTCAGGCCTCCGTTCTTCTCAAAGCACAAAACCTTTCCGTCTGGTTCCCTGCTAAAAAAACATGGTTGGGAAAGCCGGTCTCATTTACTAAAGCCGTGGATGATGTAAGTTTTGAAGTGTATAAAGGTGAAACATTGGGATTGGTTGGTGAAAGTGGTTGTGGAAAAACCACATTGGGAAGAACGTTACTCCGCCTTATTGAACCTGTTGCAGGAAAAATAATCTATAACGGCATTGACCTGACATCAAAAAAAAGAGATGAGTTGAAATCACTGCGCAAAGAAGTGCAGATCGTTTTCCAGGATCCCTATTCTTCGTTGAATCCGAGGTTAACGATCGGCGCCGCTATTGCTGAACCTATGAAAGTTCATCATCTTGTGCCAGGCGTCGTACAACGAAAAGATAAGGTGATTGAATTATTGGAGAAAGTAAACCTGAATGCCGGACATTTTAACCGTTATCCGCATGAATTCAGCGGGGGACAGCGCCAGCGCATCGTTATTGCAAGAGCACTTGCATTAAATCCTTCCTTTATTGTATGTGACGAGTCGGTTTCTGCACTTGATGTAAGTGTGCAGGCCCAGGTGCTGAATTTATTGAATGACCTTAAAAAAGAATTTGGCTTCACTATTATTTTTATCTCCCACGACCTGTCCGTTGTACGCTATATCAGCGACCGTATCATGGTGATGAACAAAGGAAAGATTGAAGAAAGTGGTCCCGCCGATGCTATCTATTTTGATCCGCAATCAGACTACACCAAAAAACTCATTGCTTCTATACCCAAAGGCGTACTTCAGGGTTGAACTCCTGTTTCTTATTCACCATAGCCTGGAATAGCCATTGTCCTGTCCTTTTCTTCCTCGTAAAACTGTTTGGCGCTTTTCCTGCGGGAATACAACATTTTTTTCAACTCCTTTTTAAGCAGGTCTTGCAGCGAGTCTCCCTCCTTAATTTTGGTATCTGTTAATGAAGTAAAATCAAATTTGTTGTAACGGGGCATATTTAACAGCGGAGAATAAAATCTTTTAGACATTACCAAGGCTGTGCTGTCCTCATATTCAAACTCTTTAGGATTTTCCGGCACCAGTCCAACTGTAGCCAGCTTCCAGTTCAGATCGTCCTTCTTCTCCTTATACTTAAAGAAATAAATAAACCCTGTTTTTCCTTTATATGCTGTTGGTAATCGTTCCGCAAAAACAATGGTGTCCGGCTTACCATAAGACTTGCTGTTCAGCAAAGCACTTTTGCCAAGATCAATATGTGTATTGTATTGCGCCGGAAACTTATCTAGTTGTTTTTTACCTTTCAGATCTGTATAAAGCTCATACCGGTATTCATCCATCGCAGCAAAATACTTCATTAGTGTATCCGGGTAGGCTTTCTTTTTATCCAGCAATAACATCATCGTATTATACTTCAACCGTTTGTCGCTTGATCTCAGCATCTGCTGAATGAGTGGTTGTACAGCAGGACTGATCTCCCAAAAAGGCATCAGCAATGTGGCATACAGGCTCAGGTCCGCATTACCATAATCATTATCTTCATCCCTCCCACTATAAGACACTGCTTTTGTCACAGTTTTACTTTCCTCTGCCTTTTCAATGGCTTTTCTTTTTTCAGCAATAGACTGCTTTTTTAATTCCTGCTTTGCCTCAATCAGGAATTTACTCAGATATACTTCATAATCCTGCGGCTTCAGCAGGTTGCTGTCCACCATTTCACCCAGCAGGGACATAATAGCTGTTTTATAATCATCCAGGTTTAGCAATGGCAGCAAATCAGGAAGTATCGTTTTCGTAAGTTTCAGTGAGTCCGATAACTCATCCAGGAATTTTCCATCGTCGTACTGATAGTCTTCATCATAGATGGAAGATAACCTCCTTCTGTATGACCCGTAGTCATTATTACTGAAATCAAGCACCGGGGGTTCATTGTTGATAATATCCCTGAAAGTTGTATAGGCAAACGGGGTTTTCTGCTGCAACAGACTTTCCAGTACTGCATACTGAAGTTCCACAGTGTCATCCAGTGCATAGTATAATTCCTTCAGGTACCGTGCCGAAACAGTCGATTTAATGTCTCCTGCTTTCCGGATAAGTGCCTCTTTTGTATCAAGGTAATTTTTTTCTTCCCAGCTGATTTCTGCGATCAGTTGCTTCAGTTGTGGCAGGTCAGCCGAATCCAGTACAATATCAGAGATATGCTTCACCGCCCGTTTATGCAGCACACTGTCTTTGCTGGAATAGTCCTCAAAAAAGAGCTTTGATTTTTTCACAAATGGGTTCATCCCTTTTAAGGTATCCACCGGCATGAATGTGTCAAAAAAGTTTTTAAGAAAACTACTTGGCTGAGACAAAGTATCCATCTGGGTGAGCAGGCTAAACCCTATGCCATCCATATAGAAGGTTTTATTCCATAGAGTTCGGCTGCTGCCCGTATCTGAAATAATGGTCTCCCATACTTTCATCTTATTGGGAAGTTCTGTTTTCTTTTTCAGCCGCACGGTCCAGGTGGTATCACCCATGTAAGAAACTGTTTTATCACCACTGAGCCCGGAACTGTCTTTAGTATAATAATATCGTGGCGATCTTGAAAAAATGATATAGATCTTTTCGCCGGTAGTATCATTTGCAATTATTTTGTTTCGGAAAGTACCGCCCTGCAGCTGATCTTCCTCCGATTCATCTTCTTCCTCTTCATCACCAAACCGGGAGTAGCCGGGCATATCCAGTTTTATTTTCTTTTCCTCCGGAAATACTGGGGTGTTTACAGTATAATACAAAGAGGTATCTTTTTGCAGCCGGGCCTCCTTGTACACAAATGGCTTTATCTCAAAAGAATTAAGGAAAGAATACATAGCAACTGTTTCCTGCTTACTATGTGCCACCAGGGTGTAATAGTGTGGCCCCTGGATAATAAAACGGGTCATATACAGCTGACCATCTTTGTCTTTATACTTACAATCCAGTGCCGGGTATCCTTTGTAATGGGTTTGCTTCCGGGAAAGCTGTGTGTCAATAAACTCTGATGACATAAAGCTTTCATCCATCAGACCAAGGTCGAATGTATCTTCCTCCACAAAGCTATAATTGTGAATATCTGAGCGGATAATACGAAAACTGGTACCAGTTGCCTTGTCTGCCGCATCATAGATCCAGCTGCCGTCATTTCCAATGTACGGATCATGTGGCAGTTCTGCACTGAATCCTCCGGTTGCGGGTGTGTATTTTTTCCATACCGATGCAGGCTCTGTGCCATTTTTATATTCTTTGAGCTGAATGCTGCCAAAGAATTTCTTCGCCTCCTCCCCTTCCTTTACATACTCTCCATTTCCACTCATTTTAAAAAAGAGTATCTCAAAAGGTGTGATGAAAATATTGTATCGCTGCACATCACCTCTCCTGGTACGGTTGATAATATCTATTCCTTTGTACCCGTTTTTAACAATGGGTGTTTTAGAAATTATTTTTCCGGGTATGTTCTCATAAAGCAGGCTGTCTATTTTTTTATACACATCATCGGCAGTATGGTTCCACATCCAGGCGTTGGTCATTATACGGGTTACCATATAGTAGCTGCCGTTTGCCATATCTGCATACTGTTTTTGATCCAGTGCGGCATCATCACCAAATTTGTAGAACTTTCCGGGAATATCTACTTTAAATAAGCCATCCTCAGCCGATTCTGTTTTGAATGTAACTGGGACTCTCAGTTTGTCCACCAGGTCTTTTTCCTTGCTGGCCCGTTCCCCCATTTTTACCGGGCGGAGTTTATAACCTTTGCTCCGCAGCATTTCTATCACTCCCCTGTCTCCGGGTAAGTGTGCGGCGCCCACGCCTACAAATAAAACAGAACCTGATCGCAGGATAGAATCGATTGAATTGGCCTGTATCTCATTTCGTTTATACAAAAACTTTTCATCAAATGCTACAGAGAAACTATTATACTTGTTGATAGAATCCAGCAGGTCCAGGTTGCCGCTACGGTAAGCCTCCTGCAGCTTTTCAGCAGAATAGTCTTCATCCACATCACCATAACTTCTTTCTTTCCTTGTTTTTTCTTTTGCAGCATCTTTATATGCCTCAGTCATCAATTTCATACTTTCTCCGTAATCTTCGACACCGGCAACCTTTTTACCCCATTTTTTCCCGCACTGAAAAATATACATATCCAGGTAAGTATCTTCTTCAAAGTCACTGGACTCATTTCCGTAAGTCCGGTACAGCAGGTTATTGATTGTGGACGGATTACTGTACAATGATCGTTCAATCTTTGTATCGTACTTATAAAATTTAAGTGTATTGATGGTCAGGTATTCATCCGGCATGGAAGAGCCGCCGCCGTACCGGTTGCCATATGGTGAGTAGCCTGTTTCACCCATATCATACTTACTCATATCATCCTGCCAGGTCTCAGGATTGGTTTCCAATGCCACCACTTGTGCATTGCGGATAGCATAATAAAAAGAATCGGGAAGGTTGAAAGCCAGCTTGCTGCTTACATGCATCGTACCGATCAGGTAAGAAGGCCTTTTCATTCCTTTACCAGTGATCTCCCACAACAGGCTGGGGTATTTTTTGGTTTTAATGGAAGGCTGCGCTTGTATCAGAAAAAAAGGAAGTATTGCCAGTACTAACAAGGAGAATCTCTTCATAATGATTGCTGATATGGTTTTTTTAAACGTAAACAAATGTAAGATGACGGGCTGCAATAAAAGCATAAAAATATTTTGAAAACCAATGCTTTGCCTTCAATTAGTGGCCTTAAAGCCCCTGATGCAAAGAATGTGTAAAATTAAACGGCTTTTTGCCCTTAAAAAGTGTACTTTTGCCCGCTTTAAAAGCAGTCATTTTGACCAAACCCGGCGCCGTAAGGCCGGATTTATCCGCCAAAGCTGCATGGTTTACTCTTTTGTTCTATAATTTGATTCAGCGAAGGCGGAAATGGACACCTCTCCCGGCACCTTGCCAGGTTTGCGTCATGAGACTTTTTATTAAAATTAAAAATACTCATGAAGTTATCACAATTCCGATTCGACCTCCCTTTAAACCTTATCGCCCAAAATCCAGCTAAAAGACGTGAAGATGCCCGTATGATGGTGGTGAACCGTCACACCGGTGATATCGAAAACAAATACTTCAGGGACATCATTGACTATTTTGATGACAAGGATGTTTTTGTAGTAAACAATACTAAAGTTTTTCCTGCCCGTATGTATGGCCGCAAGGAAAAAACCGGCGCCAAGATCGAAGTATTCCTGCTTCGTGAACTGAACCGTCCCAACCGGCTTTGGGATGTTATCGTTGATCCCGCAAGAAAGATACGGGTGGGCAACAAACTTTATTTCGGCGACCAGGAAGACCTGGTGGCAGAAGTAATTGACAATACCACCAGCCGTGGCCGTACTATCCGCTTCCTCTGGGAAGGCAGTGAAGAGGATTTTCGTGGCCAGCTGGAAAAACTGGGCGAAACACCATTACCCAAATACATCAAACGGAAGCCGGACGAAGAAGATAAAGAACGCTATCAAACTGTTTACGCCAAACATGAAGGCGCTGTGGCAGCCCCAACCGCCGGTTTACATTTCAGCCGTGAATTGATAAAACGCCTTGAAATAAAAGGTATCCGTTTTGCAGAGATCACTTTACATACCGGTCTTGGTACATTCCGCCCTATTGAAGTAGAGGACCTGAGCAAGCATAAAATGGATGCTGAATATTATCATATTGATGAAACGGCCTGCAAGATCGTCAACAGGGCTAAAGAATATGGTCACCGCATTTGCTCTATCGGCACCACCACTATGCGGGGAATGGAATCATCCTTCACTGCACAAAAATTATTGAAACCATCTGAAGGCTGGACCAATATGTTCATTCATCCGCCGTATGATTTCAATATTGCAGATTCGCTGGTGACCAATTTCCATCTGCCCAAAACAAGCCTGCTGATCATGACCTGTGCTTTTGCTGGTTATGAATTGGCAATGGAAGCCTATAAGAAAGCAATTAAAGATAAATACCGATTTTTCAGTTATGGGGATGCGTTGCTGATCATTTAACTGTCAGATCTCATGAAATACTAAAGCCCCGCTTTTAGTGGGGCTTTAGTATTTCTGCATTTTTATGCTTAAGTCCTGCTCTATTTAAACTTCAAATTCAGAGAGATAATATCTGAATTCATTCCATTGGTCCGGGTATAATGCCCATATCTTAATTCAAGCATATTTAATCGCTGTATCCCGAACACGCCTTTCGGTGGACTGATGCGAAAACCGGCACCATAAAAATTACTGTTGAACTTTGCCAGGTCAAAATTGCTGGTATAATACTGGTCTGTCGTTTTATGAGCATTCTTTATCCCAAAGTAATCAACCGCACTCTGTGTATAATACCGGTAAAAAGGCGTGAATGAAAAGAAAGGAGAAATTTTTACCGACGTTTCCAGTTGCACTGTATGCGCCGATAGCCCCCAGTCATCTTTATAGTACCTGTAAAAGCTTCTTAGTACCACCTTATCACCCAGGAAATAATTGGCCCGGAATCCTATCGGGATTTTCATCCGGGTATCGGGTAAATTCTCTGCTTTCATACTACCATTATCAAAATATACCCGGTGAAATGGAAGACCAAGATACCCTTGCTGATACACCAGATCAGCAATGAACATAAGTTGCAGCCGCTGATTGATGATCTGTGAATAAGACAAAGAGCCACTGAATGAATTACGGGCAGTACTGGGATAATTATTTTCCTCTTCCTCTCCGTTGCCACCACCGGTTCCTCCGGCCGGCCGCAATTCCACAGGGTCGATGAGACTTACTTTATCCAGGTAGCCTTGTATCTTAGCCGTGAACTCGCCATTCCTGTTCTTTGTTTTTTGGGCAAAAAATAAGTTAACCCCGATTGACCGGTAGTCAAACTCTGCAGAGGCAGAGATACCTGCACCAAAGGTTCTGCCATTCTTTTCATTCTCCATTGACCAATTGACAGAAGGATAAATTCTGGTGTCCGCATGAGAGGCACCGGAAATGGTTTTCGGGTCCACATTATCAGAAGAAGCAGAGGTGTAGTGGTCAATCCCCACTTCAATATCAAATGTGTGTTTTCGATCTCTTTTATCCCATTTATTAAGTTTTACTTCAAATGTTGTGGAGATATCACTCAGTTTCTCTGTGCCCACCCCGCCCGTGACAGCAGAGTTATTTCCGTCCTGCCTGTAATAGCTGGTTACCAGGTTTGCTTCTTCGAAAGTTAGCTTGCGGCTTTTATACCCGGCAGTGTCTTTGGGTGTAGTTTGTGCAAAGGAGGAAAACAATACAAGAAATATCCCCGCAACGGACAGACAAATTTTTCTCATTAAATTGATTTTGAAAATGAAAGATTAGTTACAGCCGCATCCACCACCGGTTTTTCCACCATTGGCGCCGGAAGCCCCTTCCCGGTAGGTTTGAAAACTCATTTCTGTTTTTTCTACTTTGCGGGCACTTAGTGTCATTTCGCTGTCGTTCACTTTATTTTTCTGA
>CAYUCU010000022.1:0-31587 GCA_964443345.1 uncultured Chitinophaga sp. | reverse complement strand
TGGAACAGAAATATTTTTAATCAGCAAAGAGTTTGGCAATGGTGGAGATGCACAGGGCAAGCAGCAATTTAAAATCATGAAATTTAAAGTAGCCAGCACTGTTACGGATTCATTCACCGTTCCAACAACCCTTTCAAACATAACAACTGTTCCTGCTTCATCAGCTGTTAAGACAAGAACATTTGAAATTTCCAATGCAATGGAGCATCATGGCTATCCTATGAATGATGGAATGCAGATGCGGCACCGCATTAATGGTAAATTGTTCGACAGCAGTCGTATTGATGAAAATGTTGCTGCCAATACCTACGAACTATGGGTGTTTGATAACAGCAATGGTGATGAGCCGCATCCAATGCACCTGCACGGAGTGTTCTTCCAGGTAGTGCAACGAAGTGGAGGAAGAGGCAACCTGATTGCATCAGAAACCGGTTGGAAAGACACGGTATTGGTAATGCCGGGAGAAACAGTGAAAGTGATTGTTCCATTTGAAAACAACACAGGCAAATTTGTTTTCCATTGTCATAATCTCGAACATGAAGACGATGGCATGATGTTACAATATCAATTGAGTTAATCAAAGAAGAAAATGAAGAAACTATTTTTTATAAGTTGTGTGGTATTTATTGTTGCTGCGGTAGCTTGCAACAATAATAAAGACCCTCATGCAGCGCATAAAGCAGAAGCAGCGAAAGAAATGTACACCTGCCCCATGCCTGAAGATTCTGTATTCAGCGATAAGCCGGGTACATGTCCTAAGTGCGGAATGGATTTAGTGAAAATGGAACAGGATAATCATGAACATGATAAAGTGGAGTACACCTGCCCCATGCACCCCGAAATTATAAAGGATAAACCCGGCACCTGCCCAATCTGCGGAATGGATTTGGTGAAAAAAGAAACGGACAGCAAGCAAGTGGTTGATGTGGAACTGGAATCATTACTGAAACCTACTAATGAATTTGTAATATCATCCATTCCTGTAACAACAATGGAGAAAAGAGGTGAGCAGATAGAAATTGAGGCGTTAGGCAATATTGCGTATGATACAAGACAGGTGGGAAGCATTTCGGCAAGAGTATCAGGCAGAATAGAAAAGCTGTATGTACGATACCGTTATCAGAAAATAAACAAAGGCCAAAAGATACTGGACATTTACAGCCCTGAAATTTTAACTGCACAACAAAATTTATTATACCTGTTAAAGAATGATTCAGAAAACTTAACCTTCATACAGGCAGCAAAAGATAAACTATTACTGCTTGGCATGAGTAATGAGCAACTGCAACAGGTTATTCAATCAGGCAAGCCATCACTGACCATTACCGTTTACAGCAATTACAGTGGTCATATTCATGAAGCGGCAAATGGCGGGACAATGAACACATCAGCAGGAATCATGAAAGATATTTCGCTGATAACAGAGGAGCTTTCCTTAAAAGAAGGAATGTATATTCAGAAAGGTCAATCTGTTTTCACTGTCTTTAACCCCGACAGGGCCTGGGCGATTCTCAATATTTATGGAGATAATCAGTCGTTGGTAAAAGTTGGGAATACCGTAAGAGTGGTTCCTGAAACTGCACCGGGTAAAGATTTCAGGGCAGGCGTTGATTTCATTGAACCCTTTTACCGCAAAGAAAGTAAAACACTCACTGCAAGAGTTTACTTTAATAACAGCAGCCTGAAAATACCAATAGGAAGCCAGGTAAAGGCTACCATTTTTGGAAATACCAAAGAAGCCTACTGGTTACCAAAAGAAGCAGTGCTTTCTTTAGGAATGGATAAAGTGGTGTTCAGTAAAACAGATGGAGGATTTAAGGCAGTAAAAATTAATACCGGCATCATTCATCAGAAGCACATACAAATTAAAAACGGATTGACTGTAACAGATTCGGTCGCTGCCAATGCCCAATATTTAATGGACAGTGAAAGTTTCATCAAAATAAAAAACTGATTATGCGATATACTATAATCATAGCAATAGCCTTTCTCTTTTTTATTTCCTGTAAAAACAAATCGGATATACCGCAAGACCCGGATACTTATTATACCTGCTCGATGGACCCACAGGTAGTGGAATATAAGCCGGGTAAATGCCCTATTTGTAAAATGGATTTAACACCGGTGAAAAAAAAGAATGGCGAGAGCAAGGATGAATTGCAGTTGAGCGAACAGCAAATACAATTGGGAAATATACAAACTGATACTATCCGCAACGGTACTATCGGCGACCAGTTAGTATTGGCAGCTACATTGAATTTCGACCAGATGAAAGCATCTTCAGTAAGTTCAAGAGTAATGGGACGGGTTGAAAAACTATATTATAAAAATTTGGGTGACTATGTGAAAAAAGGTGCAGCTCTCTATGATTTGTACAGTGAGGAACTGAATAACGCCAAACAGGAATACCTGCTGGCTTTGGATAAAAGGAAAACATTTGTTAACGAAACCGTTATAGATTTTGACCAATTAATTCAGAGTGCAAAAAACAAATTGCTGCTTTGGGGTTTAAGTGAAACACAGATAAACCAACTGGCAACATTAAAAAAAGCAACACCTACTACCACCTTTTACAGCACAGCAGGCGGATATATTACACAATCAGACATCAGGGAAGGAGATTATGTAATGGAAGGCGGAACCATTGTAAAACTGGCGGACCTGTCAACTTTATGGGCCGAGGCACAGGTTTATACTTCGCAACTGGCTGAATTGAACAGAAACAGCGCTGCCACGGTTAAGCTCCCCGATTTCGATAATAAAGAAATCAAAGGGCACATTGAATTTGTTAACCCGGAAATCAATCCCGATACAAGAATTAATCTTATCCGCGTTTCAATTCCCAATCCGGGTAACCAATTAAAGCCCGGTATGCCTGCTTATGTGCTCTTGAAAAGTCCGCAACGGCAATCACTCACTCTTCCTACTGATGCAGTAATTCGGGATGGCAAAGGAGCAACAGTTTGGATCCAAACCGATAAGAATACATTTAAAAGTGTGATGGTACAAACAGGGTTGGAAAGTGATGACCGTATTGAAATACAATCAGGATTAAAGTCCGGTGATGTGGTAGTACTTACAGGGGCATATTTACTGCATAGTGAATATGTATTTAAAAAAGGAGCCGACCCGATGGCGGGACATAACCATTAAACACTTTACAGTATGTCAGATGTAAAATTTGTTTCAGCATTACGGTTCAGGTGGCTTACACCACTATATGATTTTTTTGTGGGGATTACGATGCCTGAAGCAAGCATCAAACAGTCTTTAATCAATATTTCCTATTTAAC
Source organism: uncultured Chitinophaga sp. (assembly GCA_964443345.1). GTDB lineage: Bacteria > Bacteroidota > Bacteroidia > Chitinophagales > Chitinophagaceae > JJ008. The sequence goes on along the minus strand of CAYUCU010000022.1, from coordinate 28,294 downwards.
TGACAAAGCCTCTGTTTTAGATTTTGGTTGCGGCACTGCAACACTTACTATCATGGTGAAAGAGCATCGGCCAGAAATTAAAATAACCGGGATAGATATTGATAAAGACATCCTGAATAAAGCAAAAAGGAAAATCAATCAAAAGAATTTGGATATTAAATTGACTGTTTATGACGGGGAGAAACTTCCTTTTAGCGACTACAGTTTTGACCGGGTATTATCTTGCCTGGTATTCCATCATTTAGAAACGCCTGTGAAAAAGAAAATACTTACGGAGCTATTCAGGATTACAAAGAATGGTGGACAGATTTTTATTGCCGATTTCGGAAGATCAGATTCGTGGTTTCAGCGATTTTTATTTAATACGATTCGTGGATTAGATGGATATAAACCCACAAGCGCCAATGCAAAGGGTTTGATGCCATTACTGATTGCTGAAGCAGGGTTTAAGAATACTGCTATCAGGAAGAAATTCAAAACAATTTTTGGAGAAGTTCAGATATTGAAAGCAGTAAAAGAATAGCCTGATTATTCTGCTGTATAATATAATATGACAATTCTGAAACACATAGCAAAGATTTTTCGAAAAATATTCAATGTCCTATTTGGAAGGAAAAAGGATTGCTGTAAATAATATAATAAAATATTCTAAAACTGGAAAAATGAATAAACTACTAATTGTATTGCTAATTCTCAGCTTTCATTCATCAGCGCAGAACAAAATAAACTTTCCAACTCCACCGGCAAGTCCCGTTGCGTCTTTTATGCAGGAATTGGGGAATACAGAAATCACAATATCGTATAGCCGTCCTTTTGCAAGAGGGCGAAAAATATTCGGTGGTTTAGTTCCTTATGATTCAGTCTGGAGAACAGGTGCAGGGGAAAGTACTCAATTAGTATGCAATGATGAAATTATGTTGGGAGATAAATTAATTCCACCAGGGCGTTATTCCTTTTACACCATCCCATCTCCGGCCAACTGGATAATTATTATTAATACTGATACGACCATACATGGGGCTTTTGGCTATAGCCAGGCTAAAGACCTTGTAAGGATAACTGTACCTTCTCAGCAGCTAACAGAATTTCAGGAAGTGTTTACTATTGAAATCAGTGATATTGATAACCGGGGCGGAGGTAAACTTCAGTTAAGATGGGAAAATACAAGCGTAAAAATTCCGATCCGAAGCACAGCGGATGAGAAGGTGTGCAGACAAATTGAAGAGATAGTTTTACGACAGCAGAATCAGACCCCTGATGTACTATTCCAAGCGGCAGCGTATTATTATGCAACAAGCAGGGATCTTTCACTTGCCGCAGAATGGGTAGAGAAAGCAGAGCAAACAGATGGTAACAATTTTAGCTATCCTAACCTGCTGCAAAAAATAGCAGGCGATTTAAAACAATATGAAAAAGCTATTGCAGCTGCAAAAAGAGCACTTGCAATAGCGGAGAAAAGTAAAATGAACAATCAGATATCGCAGTTAAGAAAGAGAATTGAAGAACTGGAAAATAAATATTCTGGCAGAAACTGATTTCAAAAATATCCTGTCACCGAATATAATGCATTATAGTTATGGAACATACACCAGGTAGCACCGAAACTCTGCAATACACCTGTCCGATGCATCCTGAAATTATTCAGGATAAACCGGGTGATTGCCCCAAATGTGGAATGAAACTTATTCCTTTTAGCAAGGAATCAGATAACAGCCACTCACATCATCACCATGCAGAACATAAAACAGAAAAGCAGGAAGCTCATGTGCAGCAACCTGCACCTGTTGTAAATATTAATACAGTTCAACAGGGTTTCAGTAAATACACCTGCCCCATGCACCCTCAAATTGTTCAGGATGCGCCGGGTAAATGTCCTTTGTGCGGAATGACTTTGGTTCCTTTGAAAAAACCGGGAGCACATGGCGGACATGAAGCTCACACATCGGGCATTGCCGATTTCAAAAAGAGATTCTATGTGGTATTAATTCTCACTGTACCTATTATGTTGTTATCGGAAATGATACAACAGTGGTTAAATATTCATTTCAGTTTCCCCGGTTCAAAATATGTGCTGTTCTTTTTATCATCTGTTGTTTTCTTTTATGGAGGTTGGCCTTTCCTGAAAGGATTGGTTGGTGAATTGAAGGCAAGAAATCCCGGCATGATGACACTCGTAGGCTTTGCCATTTCAGTGGCGTACATCTACAGCGTGGCAACCGTGTTTGGATTGCAGGGTATGGATTTTTTCTGGGAGTTAGCAACACTTATCCTTATCATGCTATTGGGGCATTGGATAGAGATGAAATCCGTTGCTGGTGCTTCGAGAGAACTGGAATTACTGGTTCAGCTTATGCCTGATGATGCACATTTAGTGAATGAAGATAAAGTAACAGATGTAAAAACAGAATCGCTTAAAGAAGGCGATATGATTCTGATAAAGCCCGGTGAGAAAATAGCAGCTGATGGCATCATTGCAGAAGGAGAAAGTTATTTCAATGAAAGTATGCTCACCGGTGAGTCAAAACCTGTTGGGAAAAGCAAGGGAGACAAAGTAATAGCTGGTTCTATCAACGGTAATGGGGCCATAAAAGTGACTGTTGCACATGGGGCAAAAGATTCTTACTTATCCCAGGTGATAAAACTGGTGCAGAATGCACAGAAATCAAAATCCAAAACACAACTGATTGCAGATACAGCAGCAAGATGGCTTACGCTGATAGCTATTGTGGCAGGTATCACTACATTTCTTGTATGGTATTTATCAGGAAAGGATTTGGCATTTTCCATTGAAAGAATGGTAACCGTCATTGTTATTTGTTGCCCTCATGCTTTAGGATTGGCAGTGCCGCTGGTGGTAGCTAAATCCACTGCGCTTTCAGCACAGCATGGATTATTGATTAAGAACAGGACAGCATTTGAAAATTCAAGAAAAATAACAACATTAGTATTTGATAAAACAGGAACACTTACCGTTGGTAAATTTGAAGTGTCAAATATTGTTTCATTAGTAGAAGGGCTTTCTGAAAATGAGTTGTTGAAATATGCGGCAGCATTGGAACAAAATTCAGAACACCCTATTGCCACAGGTATCATTCAAAAAGCAAAAGACTTATCCGTCCCCATTCTGTCAACCCGGAACTTTAATGCTATTACAGGAAAGGGAATTGAAGCAACTATTGACAACAAGGACATAAAAATAGTAAGTCCGGGATACCTGAAAGAGAAAAACATTTCACTCCCTGCAAATTACAATTCCGATGCAACTGAAACTGTAGTATTTGTTTTAATAAATGATAAACTGGCTGGTTATATTTCTTTGTCTGATAGTATCCGTCCGGAATCAGCAGAAGCCATTAAAACACTACATAGCTATAATATTAAATCAGTTTTACTCACGGGCGATAACAAACAAGTTGCAGAAACAGTTGCCAAAAAATTAGGGATGAGCAGTTTTTTTGCTGAAGTACTGCCACATCAGAAATTGGAAAAAATAAAAGAGTTGCAGGATAAAGGCGAATATGTTGCCATGACAGGCGATGGCGTAAATGACGCTCCTGCGTTGGCTCAGGCCAATATAGGCATAGCTGTTGGTTCAGGTTCTGATATAGCTGCTGAAACTGCGGGGATTGTTTTGGTTAACAGTAATCCCAAAGATGTTGTGGCATTGATTCAGTTTGGCAAAGCCACCTACCGTAAAATGATTCAGAATTTAATTTGGGCGACAGGATATAATGTTGTGGCTTTACCACTGGCGGCAGGTGTGCTATACAAGATGGGTATATTGTTAACTCCGGCCGCGGGTGCGGTATTGATGAGTGTAAGTACAGTGGTGGTGGCAATAAATGCAAGGTTTTTAAAAATAAAATAATGTGAGCTCTATTTATTTTTAGGGAAGAGAGATGATATTTCAGTGAGATAACTTTGATCCAATCAGAATACCCATAGGAATTATTATTTGAGTACATGTGGTTGGCTGAAATCTCCATATTGTATTGTGAGATTTTATGATATCCCCATAGTTACACAATACTCCTGTATGAGCTTTTCCTGCGGCAGGTGGCCGGTCCGTAATTTATAGTTGGAGATAGCCCCTGAAATATGCATCAGTGCAATGGTTGGGAAATCCACCTGCAGGTTATCGTAATTGCTAAGTTGGCCATGATGCTTGAGCTCATTGCGTACCTGGTTGCGCAGCTGTTTAAAGTTATCAATGCCTAAAAAATCCTTTGTCAGTTCAAATAAACCTGCATCCAGTTCTGCCCGGGTGAATACTGGCTTCCCGGCAGTTTTGGCTTCCTGCTTTAAAAAAACGGCAAACAATTCTTCAGCAGCTCCGGCCAGGGTGATGGCGGCTATAAAGTTGTTCTGTTTGAATAATTCAATAGCAGCTCTCAACTGGATAAAAGCAATATCTTCTTTTGTATAGCTATTCATAAATTAAAGTGATATATTGATTTATGCCTTCAGGATCAAATAAAGCTCTGAATATTGAAGTAGAGCCAGCAGGCAATAATTTATTCATCATGCGATTTATGCCTCGTCATAAATAACAAGCACCTCAAAACTAAACTTGCCCACGGAACCATGCATTTCAATCTGTACCCAAAGCAGGTAGTCTTTTTGCTAAACTTCATCTCTTTTAAGTAGGGCAAATTATTGAATATACATAATTGTTCAAATTAATATTAACAGACATATGTTTAGTATAGACCAATGACAGGAAAATGCCAATAAATGGTTGGCAGGGCTTACCGTCTTACAAGTAATTAACTAACTAAGTAATATAAAGCCCGGAAGAATAGGTAAATACTGTCTTCTTCTTACCGAAATACAAAAAATATGCGCTTGGGCTTTTGAAAAGTAGTTTTACATTATTGAATCATATTCGCCCTGATAAGTTCCATCAGTTCTGTTTTATAACTCTCCCCGATCTGGATATCTGTAGTTATGTTTTTTAATCTTACTAAATTCCCTTCAATGCCGGTAATCTTCGGGATGGATACGATATAGGATTTGTGCACCCGGATAAATCTTTTTTTGGGTAACCGTTCTTCCAGTTCTTTCATGCTGGTAAAAACAAGCGTTTTATGACCGCCGCAATGAATGGCCATATAGTTTTTCAGGCTTTCGATAAAATCAATATCAGCTAAATTGATCTTAAGGAGCTTTCCCTTGGATTCTGTTTTGACAAAAATATACTCATCTTCTGCTGATTCTTGTTGTGCAGCCCCAGGGATTTGCTCCACTACTTTTTGTACAGCTGCCAGGAAACGAGGTAGCCGGATTGGTTTCAACAGATAATCCACAACATACAGTTCATACCCCTCCAGCGCAAATTCGCTGTAGGCAGTGGTCAGGATTACCTTACATTTTGCCTGGATGGCTTTAATGAAGTCTATACCGGAAAGTTCAGGCATTTGAATGTCCAGAAATACAAGGTCAATTTTTTGTTCACCGACAGCCTTCAAGGCTTCCATCGGGTTGGTAAAGCATCCCACCAGTTTCAGGTGCGGGGTTTGCTGAACATAATGCACTAGAATGTCAATAGCGTGTTGCTCATCATCAACGATAATACAATGTATCATAGTTTGTTAATTGTTAGTTCGGTAGTATAGAATTCGGGCTCATCCGTTACAATGAATTTGTAGTTGTCACCATAAGCGAGGTCCAGCCTTTTCTTGATGTTTTCGAGGCCTATCCCTGTGGATAATTGTTTGGGGCCAACCCTTTTTTTATTTCTGCAATAAAAATAAAGTTGATTACCCCGTATGTTCATTTTAATAATTATTGGATAATCCTGGTTTTTCAAGTCGCCATGCTTAAAGGCGTTTTCCACCAGCGTTATCAAAACAAAGGGGATGATCATGGCTCCGTTTACAGCACCATTCATTTCAAAATTCACTTTCAACTGGTTGTTGTACCGGAGTTGGTTTATCAGGATGACATTGTGGACATGTTCAATTTCATCTTTCAATAGCGCTTTTCCATCCTTTTGATTACCCTGGCTGAGTGCATAGCGCATAATATCGCTCAGTGTAAGTATCCCTTCCGATAATTCCGAAGAAAAAGGAAGTGATTTAGCATACAGGAAATTCAGGGTATTGTGAAGAAAATGAGGGTTGATCTGTGATTTTAAGAAATTGAAATTGGCCTGGGAAATCTGTGCTTCTAAAAGCAATTTCTGCGCCTCCAGTATCCTTTTTTGTTTCAACGCTTCCCGCAAAACAGTAACATAGGCAAACAGGTAACTGAAGGCGAGCATTGGGATCATGTTGCGAACCATTTTAAAAAGCATATGCCATATTGAACTGTATTGATTGATCAATGCTCCGGGTAGCCAGGTGTAAAGGATGCTGTTATAAAAAAAAGAAGCCAGGATGATCAGGCCACTGATCTTAAGAAAGGAGAGGAATTTCTTATTAGCGGTAATTAAGTTGTAGTAATAATTCAGTGTAAAATAGAAGAAAACAACAAAGTAGATAAAGCCGAGAGGGGGCATAAAACTGTAGCCGGGAAGTGGTTTAGTTTTTTGCTTTACAGTTTCAGTACTGCCAGCGGAGTCTCTCGTTGCATAGAAAATAATGGCCACTATTATGGCAAAGCACGTAAATCCCAGTAATACATGCCAGAAACGGTATCGTGTTTTAAACTTCATAGTTGAGATGTGAAGATAGGAAAGCCAGTAAAATCAGCCGACCAGGGGCTTGCTTTTTCGTATTGGCAAAAGCCTGTTTGGTATAACAGATTTCTTATAGCTTTTCCCCTGGCCTAGGTTTACAGTAAATAGTTACATAATGAAATGCATGATAGCACTATGGCTGGTCACCAATACGTTGATTTCCCAGGCACAACAAATTAGTGGTTTAGTAAAAGATGAGAATGGTGCCCCGCTTAGCGGCGCGACAGTCAACCTGGTAAAAGCGAACGATTCTTCCACGGTAAAACTGGCCATTACAAAGGTAAATGGTTCTTATGTTTTTTCAGGGATTAATGCAGGGTCCTATAAAGTTATGGCGACCTATATAGGGTTCAAGCCTGCATTTTCACCGGCATTTTCGTTTGGCACAACGGATATGACGGTGCCTGAGTTAAAGTTGGTAAAAATGACGGGTGACCTGGCTAATGTGACAGTTGTTGTCAACAAACCCATCGTGGAAGTAAAGGCGGACAGAACGATCCTGAATGTGGAAGGCACCATTAATGCAGTTGGATCAAATGCGCTGGAGTTATTGCGCAAATCACCAGGTGTATTGCTTGACCAGGATGACAATATCAGCCTGGCCGGGAAAAACGGAGTCCAAATTTATATTGATGGCAGGGCAACCCCTTTGTCCGGGACCGAACTTGCCAACTACCTGAAGACATTGCAATCTTCACAGATCGAAGCGATAGAACTGATCACTAATCCATCCGCAAAATATGATGCCGCCGGAAACGCAGGTATTATCAATATCCGTTTAAAAAAGAACAAATCTCTCGGTGCCAATGGTTCCGTGAATGCAGGATGGAATATGGGCATAACTGCAAAATACAATACAGGGGCTTCATTGAATTATCGCAATAAAAGGATCAACCTATTCAGTACCTATAGCTTTAATTATGGTCCAACCGAGCAAAAAATGGATGTGACCAGGACGGTGTCAGACAGCCTGTTTGATCAGCGCGGTACCATCCGGCAACTAGGGAGGTCGCATAATTTCAAAGCAGGCGCTGATTATTTCATCAATAAGAAAAGCACCATCGGGGTCATGTTGAATGGAACACTGGCCAACCCGGAATTTAATAATTACAGCAAGACTTTTATTTCAAACAGCACAACAAACACGGTTGACCGTATATTGATCGCTGATAACAGCAACGATCTGAAAAGGCATAATACAAATGTCAACCTCAACTATAGCTACATTGATCCTGCGGGGACCAGTTTAGTGCTGAATGCTGACCACGGTGCATACGATCTCAACAGCGACCAGTTTCAACCGAATTATTATTATGATCCTTCCGGGCAAACGATGCTGAACAGTGTGATCTATCATATGTACTCGCCTGCGAAGATCAAGATTAACACTGCCAAAGCAGACTACGAGCAGAATTTCAAGAAAGGGAAATTGTCGCTCGGCCTAAAAGCCGCCTGGGTAAAAACCGATAATAATTTCCAGCGCTACAATGTTACTAATTCTGTGGAAGACCTTGATAAGGATCGCAGCAACCGGTTTGTTTACAGGGAAAATATTAATGCGGGGTATCTCAACTATAATCGCCAATACAAAATGTTCATGATTCAGGCAGGTCTCCGAGCCGAACACACTGTTTCGGAGGGCGTGTCGGATGGATTGAAATGGAACGGGAGCGATTATGTGCCCAATACGACTTCTTTTAAAAGATCCTATACCAGCCTGTTTCCCAGTGCGGCGATCACCTTCAATAAAAACCCAATGAAGCAATGGAGCCTGACCTACAGCCGGCGCATTGACAGACCGGCTTACCAGGACCTGAACCCTTTTGAATTCAAAATGGATGAGTACACCTTCATGAAAGGCAATATTAATCTTCGCCCGCAATACACCAATAGCTTCGGGATCAGCCATACCTACAAATACAAACTGAATATTGCTTTTAATTACAGCCATGTCAATGATTTGTTCACACAGATCGTTGACACTACGGAAAAATCAAAGGCTTTTGTGTCCAAGAAAAACCTGGCGACACAGGACATTGCCAGTATAAGTATGAGCTATCCTTTTCAATATAAAAGCTATAGCCTGTTCACCAGTATGAGCAGCAATTATTCAAAGTATAAGGCGGATTTCGGTACAGGAAGGAAAATCAACCTGAATGCCTTTGGCTTCAATTTATTCGTACAGAACACCCTGAAGTTTGCCAAAACCTGGACAGCAGAGGTAAGCGGTTTTTTTAATGCCCCCACTATTTACCAGGGCAGTTTCAAAGGAAGATCCATCTATAGTATGGATGCAGGTTTTTCCAAACAGGTTTTAAAAGGGAAGGCTACGATAAAAGCTGCCGTGAGTGATGTGTTTCATACCATGAAATTCAGGGCTACTTCCAATTTTGCCGGCCAGGTCATGAAGATCAATTTCCAGGCAGAAACCCGGCAATTCAAGCTAAGTATTAATTACCGCTTTGGCAATGCCGGGGTGAAACCTCCCAAGCAGCGTACCGGCGGAGCAGAGGAAGAATTAAAGAGAGTGCAGCAAAGTGGCGGGGTGATAGGGAATTAGAAATAAGGCAATGGCCAGGTGGAGTAAAATTCTAAAACTAACGATATGAAAAATGTTATTCTTTCAGTTGGACTTATACTTACTGCAATATTCTCAACTGCTCAAATGGATGTTCCATCCGTGGGCTTTAATCCGAGAGCTACTATTTCCGAAGAAGTGGGAATCACCAGTATCAGTATTCACTATTCCAGACCCGGTGTAAAAGGCCGTGAAGGAAAAATATGGGGAGGAGTGGTGGCCAGTGGCTTTGGCACATTCAGTTTTCTTACTAATACGATGACCAATCCCTGGCGAGCTGGTGCCAACCAGGCAACTGTTATCAGTTTTGAGCATGATGTAAAGGTGGAAGGAAAGGATCTGAAAGCCGGTTCCTATGCTCTTTTTATGGCTGTAAGCCCTGATAGTGTTACCATCATATTTTCCAGGCAAACTGAGGCCTGGGGCAGTTTTTATTATAACCCGGAGTATGATGTGTTAAGAGTCCGGGTAAAGGCAGTGCCGATGGACAGATCCGTGGAATGGTTAAAGTATGAATTTACCGGGCATCAAGAAAGAAGTTGTGTCATTGCCATGCAATGGGAAAAATTATCTGTTCCATTTAAAATTGAAGTGGATGTTGACAATATTGTTATTGCAAGACTCAGAGAGGAACTAACTGGCGCAAAGGGTTTTCTTAGTGCCAACAACCTTCAGGCCTCTGCCTATTGCTTTGATAAAGGTATAAATATGGAAGAGGCATTAAACTGGGCACAAAGGGCAGTCACCGGCCGTCCGTTTGCACAATCGGGGTTTGACAGCTATCAAAATTTGGCTTATGGATATGAAAAACTAAATAAGGTCTCACTGGCTGATTCAGTAATGAACGAAGGATTGTTGATCGCCAGTATTAACCAGTATTTGAGCTATAGTAAAAAATTGATTGCTCAAAAGCGGGGGGAAAGGGCTGTCAATATACTGCTGGAAGCAAGGAAGAAATTTGGAGATGTGTATGCAGTCAACAATGATTTGTCCTACGCGTATTCGGCAAAGGCAGAGTATAAATGGGCAATAGAATTTGCCATGAAAGCCCTGACACAGGCAAACTCTCCCCAGGCTAAAGCTACTGTTACTGCCAATGTTGAAAAATTAAAAGCAGGAAAGGACATCAATCAATAGTGTGAGGTACGGATAGCGAACCCTAAAGTAAGTTTTGATTACTTCTCAAGTAATAAACAAATCCCCTTATCAGCTAACCATAAACAAAATTATCATGAGAAATATTATCGTTCTATTGGGTTTTACCTTTCCCGTTCTCATCCAGGCCCAGGATACCCATTTTACAGAAGATTATAAACCTCAAGTCGCCATATCGGTAGTTGGAGGAATGCAAAACAACCATAGCCTGAAACTTTCGGCACCGGTATATGGTTTTGAAATCTCCATGGAATGTCCACTTGTGCAAAACTCAAAAAGCCACATTAGGCAACAATTCAGCCTCATGAGGCAGGCAGGAAAGAAATTTAAATCAGTGACGGCTGAAATTAATCCACAATACAAGATAATTGCCCGAAAGTCATTTGAACTTGGTATCGGGCCGAGCGTTGGCCTACTATTTACCAATGCAATAGAAGACAGGAAAACTTTATTTAGTTATGGCATGGGAGGAAGCGTTATTTATGAATTTAAGAAATTTATTATTGGTGTTGAAAGCAGATATGCCTTAACTCCAAAAGTAACTTTTATTGATTTCAAAAAGGAATCAACACTATATGCAAATCTGAATAATCTGAGAAGCACTATGAAAATAGGCTACAAATTGTACAAATAAAGTAGTATACAGTCACTCATAAATATTCATCGTGGAAAAGAAGAATGTTTCGCAAAAAAGAACCGCAAGACAGGCCGGGCTATTATATCTAATGTGGGTTATCACCGGTCTTTACGGCTTAATGTATGTTCCATCACAGACCTTTGTGAAGGACGATACTGCAGCCACTGCCAATAAGATCCTCGCTAACGAGTTAATATTTCGCAGTGGTATAATCAATGACCTTATCAGTATTACCATTGGTATTTTTTTGATAATGTTTCTTTATCGATTATTCAAACAAGTGAATGAGTCTCAGGCCAAACTTATGTTTGCCTTACTGTTTGTGACATTTCCGGTCGTTTTTATTATGGATGCATTCAATATTGCCTCGCTGATGATTTTAAAGGGAGATGTGCTGAAAACGTTTGATCTTAGTCAGCGACAGGATTTGGCGATGTTTTTATTTAAAGTAAATAATTATGGGTCGATGACGGTGGAATTGTTCTGGGGACTCTGGTTAATACCATTTGGACAATTGGTTTATAGGTCAGGATTTATTCCCCGTATCTTGGGGGTACTCCTTGTTGTCAATGGTATTTCTTATATCGTACATTGTTGTACCTCCCTTCTCTTTCCCGAATATCAAAATCTTGTTCGACAAATTGCTACACCTTTTTGGGTTTTAGGTGAGATTACAATAACGTTATGGCTTTTGATTAAAGGGGTTAAGACTAATGCCGGGATAATGGCAACCAATAAATAACACAACACTGAAACCCGATTAAAAAAAAGAACTTATGATCAGCAAGAAAAATTCCAGGCTAGCTGGCTTTGCCTTTTTTATTTATATTATTACGCATCTATTACCAGCATGATAAGAAACCGGATTATATCTGAATTCTTATCTGCACTGTTCTTTTAGTATCAGCATTAACAGTTTTGGTACAACGTTTTTTTTGTTGTCACTACAGTAAAATAGGTTTATGCCAGAATTGAGTATTGTTAACAATTGCATTAAACAATAATCTGTAATTAAATTCTAAATCAAAACGATAAATAACAACAATTAATTAGTATGAATTCAGTAAAACTATCCCTTATTCTAGCTATTCTATTTTTGTTTAATCTTACTTATGCTCAACAAATGGATGATAGAAGACTTACCATTTATTTCGACAAACTACTTTCAGCGCAATTCAAGACAAATGAACCAGGTGCAACTGTTTTGGTTGCCAAAAATGGCCAGGTCATCTATAAAAAAGCATTTGGAATGGCTAACCTGGAGCTGAACGTACCCATGCAAGCGGATAATGTTTTCTGGATTGCCTCTATTGGTAAACAGTTTACTGCGGTGGCGGTATTACAATTGATGGAGCAGGGGAAATTAAATTTACAGGACGAAATCACAAAGTTCATTCCCGATTATCCTGTACAAGGGAATAAAATCACAATTGAACATTTGCTGACGCACACATCGGGGATTCATAATTTTTCAGGCATGAAGGACCCTGAAAAGAAGCTAACAGGAGATGTTTCGCCAATTGAAGTGATTGATTTTTTTAAGAATTTGCCGATGCGTTTTGTCCCAGGTACCAATTGGGAATACAGTAATTCTGGTTATTTTCTATTGGGCTATATCATCGAAAAAGTTACAGGTAAATCTTATTCGGAATACCTACAAGAAAATATTTTCAAGCCACTTGGTATGACAAATTCGCTGTTCGCTAATAGTAAAGGCATCATTAAAAACAGAGTTGGTGCTTATAGTGTAGGCGATATGGGTTTTGAAAACTCCCGTTTTTTGAACGCAACCATTATTTACTCTGCAGGTGCAATACAATCCACTGTAGAGGATTTTTATAAATGGCAGCAAGCCGTTCATACCAATAAATTGGTAAAAAAGGAAACGCTTGATAAAGCATTTACAAGGTATAAATTGACTAATGGTAAAGAAACGGATTACGGCTACGGCTGGAAATTAGGTTACGTTTACGAAAGTCCTTCTATCTGGCATGGCGGTGCTATCGAAGGATTTGGAAATATAGAAATGTATTTGCCCAAAGAAGATGTTTTTGTAGTTGTTTTTTCAAATTGTGATTGCATTTATCCCAAGGATATTGCTTCAAGGCTGGCAGCCATTGCCGGTGGAAAACCTTTCGAATACAAAGAGATGGAAGGAAGAAACCCACAGTTAAAAAGTTACACGGGATTGTATGAAAATCAAAAAAGCCAGCAACGAATCATTACGGTGTCCGAAAATCAATTGTATTCTCAACTTGGCAGAGGTCCAAAGTCTAAATTAAAAGCATATCAAACAGATATGTTTTTCTTTGATGGTAATGCAATGCAAACAATAGAATTTTCAAGAAATAAAAAGGGTGGAATTGAAAAATTAATAACCAAAGAATTGGACGGCAATGAAGTTTGGAAGAAGACCAATAAACCTGTTCCTGATTCTAACGGAATAAAAGTGGATGAGAAAGTATTGCAGGCTTATGTTGGTGAATATGAAATTCCATCAATCATGAGTTTTTCAATAACCAAAGAGCAAGGCAAACTTTTCCTGCAAGGGGAAGGCCAGGAGAAAGTAGAAATGTTTGCCGAAACAGAATCTACATTCTTTTTAAAAGTGAATGATGCACAACTTGAATTTGTCAAAGATGGATCCGGCAAGGTGCTGAAAGCCGTATTACAACAAGGCGGACGACTGACAGATGCAATAAAAGTAAAATAGTAGTGCTTCGTTTGAGAGAATTGTTTTACTGAGTTATACCATCAACTTGCCAGACCTGTAAATTCCAGCCTATTTTAACTTACCTAATCATACCGATACCCTGTAGGATTCGCAACATATTCTGCGATAAGGACGGGGTTAAGGTGCTGGCAGAATGTACCCTTTGGTTGATCAGGCCCCTTTTTGTATATACAAAATGCCAGTTCGTATAACATTTTTTCAATTCGGAATTAGGGGTAATAGATTTATGCCTGGATTAATATAGTCCGCTATTTAAACAACAAGCATGTCTTAATTTAGTATTAGTCACACTTAAACGCCTGAGAATGAATATAACCAGAAGATTAGTATCAACCGCCGGATTCCTTTATCTTATCATGATCATCACTGGCGGATTTGCGGAAGCAATTGTAAGGGGGGGCTTGACCGTGGATGGTGACCCTGCCGCTACTGCCCGGAATATCCTGGAGTCTGAAACGATGTATCGATTGGGCTTTGTAGCAGACCTTATCTGCCTGGTAAGTGGGACTTTTCTGTCGCTCATTTTTTACTTCTTGTTCAAACCGGTAAACAAGTTTCTTTCATCACTGGCGCTACTTTTTTCCATCCTGGCCAGTGCCGTGATGGCAGTAAACCTGATCAACCAATTTGCACCCTTGCTTCTTTTGCATAAAACAGCGTACCAGCATGCATTTAGTATAGAACAATTGCAGACACAATCGTTGTTTTTTCTGAATCTACAGTCCCAGGGTTATAATATCAGTCTGCTTTTATTTGCCTTTTATTTCCCTATTATAGGATGGCTCGTTTATAAATCAAATTTCCTGCCGCGGATATTGGGCATTATATATACTCTGGCAGGTGTAGGTTACCTGGCCAATAGTCTTGCATGGTTTCTTTCTCCCAAAATAGCTGGCCATCTTTTTCCCTATGTGCTGTTACCGGCTTTTATAGGAGAAACATCCATGAGTCTTTGGCTAATATTTAAAGGAATAAAGCAGTCTGTAGTGAAATCGAGTGATCTGCAGGTATAGAAATGTATTGTCTAACTAATGGTATGATTCGTAACTCTTTAATTGATGAAAAAAGTAAACATGACTTCCAGCTTTTTAAATTCATTAATTTTTGAACCATTAACAAAGTATAACTGGAACAAATTTGTTGAACTTTTTGGCGATAAGGGAGCTTGCGGAAATTGCTGGTGCATGTCATTCAGGCTTAGAAAAAAGGATTTTGACGAAGGGAAAAATGACGACGGAAATAAAAAAGCCATGAAAAAGATAGTATGGTCCGAGCGACCTGTGGGTATCCTTGTGTTCTCTGGGAACCTGCCAATCGGCTGGTGTGCATTTTCACCCAGGGAAGATTTTTTGAAACTAGAGAATTCCAGGGTTCATAAGCGAATTGATAACAGGCAGGTTTGGTCAATTCCGTGCACGTTTATACGAAAAGAGTACCGGAGGCAGGGCGTATCAGTTCAACTTTTAAAGGGCGTAGTGAAATATGCGAAGGGAAATGGAATAAAGATTATCGAAGCTTATCCCACGATTCCAACACAAGCATCATTACCTGATGCTTTTGCATGGATCGGCCTGTACAAATCATTTGAACGGGCTGGTTTCAAAATCGTTGATAATCTCTCCAAGAGCAGGCCAATGGTACGCTATCATATAAAATAATGAAAATGAATTTAAGAAGCAAAAAAAAGAAAATTACAGCATTTGTTATCATAGCTCCTTTTGTTATAGTCGTGGGCGTTCTCATATACTATCAGCTATTCTACAAATCGCCCAGGATTGATAACGGCATCGCCAAACTGAAAATGATTTTTGACAAGCACCGACATTATGTTACAAGTGTTCGGTTTAGTCCAGATGACAGCTTTTTGCTTACAAGCAGTATTGACAGCACAATAAAAGTATGGAAAAGAACTTCAGGTGAAATTGTCAGCGAAATAAAACAACCTTCCGGCGTTGCCTATATGGATCTGAGTAAAGATGGTAATTATATTGTTACCGGCGGTTATGATGCAATAGTAAGATTATATACTACGAACGATGGCAGGTTGATAAAGGAATTTAAGGGACATAGTGGAACGGTGTGGCATGTTGGAATCAGCAGTGACAATACGAAAATCGTAAGCGGAGGAAATGATGCAGCAGTAAACATTTGGGAGGTTAAAACAGGCAATTTATTACACAAGTTAATAGGGCATGACCGTATTGTTTGGTCAGTAAAATTCAGTCCAGACGGATTACAGGTTGTTTCAACGAGTTTTGATTATTCAATTAAATTATGGAGCGTAAGTGATGGCAGGTTGGTTTGGGATAACAAGGAACACAAGGAAACTGTAGTTGATATTGCATTCAGCCATGATGGTAAAATGCTGGCCAGTACAAGTGATGATAAGTCGATTAAGCTTTGGAATGTAGCTGAACAGAAACTTATCAGAACCATGAAGGTTGCGGAGCATGTACAGGCTGTTGCATTCAGCCCGGATGATAAAAGATTAATTACCGGAGGAAGAGATAAGCCTATGATTGGGGAATTCTTGCAGCAAATATTCGGGAATTCAAAATATAATCCCGGGGTATCAGCCAGACTTTGGGATGTTGAGACCGGCAACTTGCTTCAAACATTTTCCAAACATGGCAACGATGTCATGGATGTAGCATACAGTCATGATGGTAAATGGATAGCGACTGCGAGTTCAGATAAAACTGTCGAACTATGGAAATTAAATAAATAAAAGTATACTGAATACATTAAAATAATATTCAATAAGCTCAAGCGAACCATTTTATCGGTTAAAATCAAAATGTTATGAAACTTTTAATTCTCTTGCTGTTGATTCCCTTTTTGACATTTAGCCAAACAGGTCTTGAAATTATTAAGACAAGTAACGAAAGGATTAAAAAAATGAAGACTATCAGTTATAATATCTACGACGAGAATTCGATGGAGAAAGTGACTGCAGATGTAACGATTCAAAGGGGAGACGACATCCCCGTTTTAGAAGCAAAAGTAAAGGTTAATGGTATTGTAATGGGCAAAGATGGTAGTAAGCAAATCAGTTTCAGCTTTAATGGACAAAGCTTTGATTTTATAGATTTAAAGACAAACCAATTAACAAGGCTAGACAGCATTAGTTATAATAAACTGGGACGGACAGGGCTGATGCAATATACGTTACTTGCTTCGGCACCTTATCGTCAAAAGGAGCCTTTTGAAGTAATATTAAAACAACTCACCAAGGCGGAAAGACTAGAAGATACTTCGATTTATAAAGTTCCCTGTTTTGCCATCAGGGTCACGATGGAGGTTAATAGTGAAGCCATGGGGAAACAAACCCTCGAATCTACCTGGTATATCGATAAGGAAAAATTTCTTATTTGCGGGAAAAAGTCCAAAACAAACCAGCAATTCCTTAAAATCAGGTCAATAAATGAAGAATATTCGAACGAATATTTCAGCCTGGCTGCTGTATCAGAAGTCAGGAAAGTTACCGGGTTGGAGCCGATAAGTGACGGGCTGCTTAAGGTCGGGGCAAAAGCTCCTGACTGGAATTTACCCTCTTCACAAAATAAATTACTAAGCCTTAAAGATTATAAGGGGAAAGTAGTACTGTTGGATTTTTGGGGCACCTGGTGTGTACCTTGTTTAAAAGCGATGCCTGATATCCAGGCAATTTATGACCTGTTTAAAAACGACCCGGTTGAGATTATAGGCGTGTCTGTCGAAACAGAAAATAAAGCAGATCCAATAGGCTATATGAAAAGAAAGGGATACGCCTATACAACACTGCTGGAGGGAACCAAGATAACAAAGGATTACAAAGTGTCCGAATTCCCAAGTATTTACCTGATCGATAAAGAAGGGATTATAGTTCATGCTGAACACGGAGGAAACAGGGAAAATTTTAAAGAAGATATGATTGAAAGGATCCAAAAGGAGTTAAATAAGAGAAAGTAAATATTTATTACTCGCCGGCCTATGAATTGACGACAACTGAATAGAAAAATAAATTGTGTTAATAACCGAAATTTCAGAGCGAACATGGTGTGATCTAATTATTGCATTGAGAAAACTGTATCATGGTAGTATTTAGAAAAGCCGAAGCTGGAGATTGGCCAGTTATCAGGCAAATAGCTTATGAGACCTGGCCGGATACTTTTGGGCATATCATAAATGTTGATCAGTTGGACTATATGTTAAACCTGATTTACAGCGAGGAGTCCATACGAAACCAGATATCCGAAAAAGGGCACCATTTTATTTTAGCCAATTTAGGAGATGACCCGATTGGCTTTGTCTCCTATGAAATACATTTTAATTCGCAGTCGAAACTAATGATTCACAAGTTCTACCTCCTTCCGGATTTTCAGGGTGTAGGCATCGGGACAAGGGCCCTTCATTTGCTTTCAGAAATAGCAATAGAAAACAGCGATAAATTGCTACGGCTAAAAGTATACTATAAAAATGCCAAAGCGATTGGGTTCTATGAAAGAAATGGGTTTAGAAACGCCGGATCTGAGGAGACTAGCATTGGTAATAATTATAGCATACTTGATTATGTAATGCTGAAAGAGTTGTAGTCAGAATATAAGAATCAAGATCAATCAAGGAGCTGTGCAGAAGATATTGTGATAAAAGCCGATTCTTCTTTCTGGCATTATAAATTGCCCTGACCTATATATATTATCTTCTTTCATTAAAATAAACGTATGACAAAATCAGCTAAACCCCATGATGAAGGCCAGAAACTTGCACTGACTCAAAAGAAATCATCCAGGCGATCAGGGTTTCGTATTAAAGGTTTGTTCGAAAGAGATTTTGAGAAATATGAGGGCGTACCAAGGATTAATATATATCTTCTGAGAATACTTTTCACTCTGATGTTTGTTTTTCTTACTTATGATTCCTGGAGTCATATCCTCAATCACAAAGGAGCCTGGGATGTTGCAAACGCAGCAGCGTGGTGCATGTGGGGCTCCTATTCCGTTATATCCTTTATTGGAATACTCCGACCTCTCAAGATGTTACCTATTATTTTGTTTGAGATTATATACAAAACCACCATGCTCATTATCGTATCCTATCCTTTGTATGTGAAAAATGAATTGATTGGATCACCTGCTGAAGGCATGACCCGAATGTTTGTATGGGTGGTGATTCCGATTGTAGCTATGCCCTGGAGGTATTTTTTCAGAAACTTCATACTGAAACCAAAGAACAAGAAATTGGTGACTTAAATGTTTATCAGAATTATAACGATTCACTCTGGTAATTTAAAGATTTTAATCAGAAGTAATGAATTAATACCATTTAAAATATAAGTATGAAAAAAACAACCACGCTAATATTTATTTACTCTTCTATGATGTTATCGGTTTTTTCCCAAAAATCAGATACAATTATAATTGATGCTTCTAAGATTGACACCAAAGTATTAATTCCAGGCACACACCGGTATTTAGTTTACTTTAAATTAGGCAAAGACAGCAGCCGGAAAATGTACCAGTTGTGGTCACGGTCAATTGCCTTCATAAATTATAAAAATAAAGAAGCTATTTCTGTTACCCAGGAATGGGAAGACAATGATACTGTTGTTCATAAAACTTATTCCGTACTAGATAAAAAAGACTTTGCAACACTCTATCATCAAAGTTGGTGGAAAAAAACCGGTAATGCCACTTTTGATTTCATTAAAAAGGAGGCAAAAAACAGGGACACGTTACTCACTGAAAAAACAGACTCGAACAGTATTAAACAGCAAAAGGCTTTTGAAACTGCCTGTTCGCAATACTTTCTGAACTGGCATCTTGACCTTGAAGTTTTTCCATTACTTCCTTATAAAGAAGGGGCAACATTTAGAATTAATTTTTATGACCCGGGTTTTGGCCCTCCAAAGTACGTGGATTACAACGTAATTGGAAGCGGAACCCTTTCAGGATTCAATAATCAAAAAGTGGATTGCTGGTTATTAAAGCATGGTAGCCTACCCCGAAACAAGGAAATTTTCTGGATAAGTAAGGAAACCAAAGAAGTTTTAAAACTGGAACAGGAGTTTGCAGGTGGAAGAGGGAGGTATAAGATAAAGCTTGGATTCAGCTATTAAGTAGTTTATTAAACAGGATTATTTAAAAAATATAAGTATCATGAAGAAAATAAACCTGGGTACAAACTTTGCAGTATTCCTGCTTTTTTTTGGCGTTGCTGCACTGGAGGCATTTCAAACAAGAAATTGGCTGAAATGTATTTTCTGGCTGGCAATTGGATGTGTATTCCTTGTTGCAGATAATCTTAAAAAAAAATAGAATGAAAAGAACAATAGTATTACCATTTATGATTCTAATTGCTGCATCAGCGCATACCCAAAAATTATCAGGCAGAATACTGCAACTTGCCGTCGGATACAGCAGGCATGGTAGTGGAGATATGAATGGAATAGTGTTTGGAACAGAATACAGCCGGTACACATCAAAAACAAAATCTTTCAACTATTATTTCAGGGGAAGCATCAATAATGGAATTGACAAGATTATTATCAATAACTCAAATACGGGAACACGACAGGATGCTTCGATAAGATATACCACAGCGGGAGTACAGTCAGGTATCGACGTCAGACATAGTTTTATCAGGAATCAGCAACACGAGTTATTGATTGGCCTTGGTGTATTCGGGAGATTTCAGTCTGCATCAAACGGTTCTGACGGATATTCTCTTTACTACCCTGCTGTTACAGGCGTGCCCACCATTTTGGTTGAATATAATAACAGAACACCTCAGAAAACATATTCTGCAGGGGCACTTATTCAGTTGCAATACAATTTCACTTTTTCTGGAAATATATCTCTCGGATTGGCCCCCGGTTTCCAAACCGATACGAATGGTGATGCTATACTGCAGGCAGTACTAGTTGTTGGGAAAAGATTTAGGTAAGCTGTACTGGAAGCTTTTTAATACCGGAACTGGCGGAAATATATATTATGGCTGGGAATTGGAATTTTTTTTCTTATTGCAGATAATCTTAAAAAGAAATCTTAATAAGTACATTTAAAATATAGGCAATATGCAAACAAAACAATTTATTGAATCCTGGGAAATCAATAATAGGATAAACCTCTATTTACTTGAAGCTATTGACGAAAATAAATTAACTATTATTTCCGCTTCAAAAGGGAGAAACGTTGGAGAACAGTTCGCCCATATCCATAATGTACGGTTAATGTGGCTGCAAGCTGCTAACCCAGATCTGTTAAAGGGGCAAACTAAAATCGAAAAGGAGAAACCGATTACAAAAAGGGCATTAGCCGTTGAATTGATTAAAAGTGGAAAGGCGATAGCTTCTTTGTTAGAAGCAGGTTTCGAAATGGGAAAAATAAGAGGATTCAAACCTCATCCTGCGGCTTTTTTAGGTTATCTCATTTCACACGAAAGTCACCACAGGGGGCAAATCATATTATGTTTAAAGCTAGCCGGTCATCCTGTTAGTAAAAAAATATTATTTGGCGTTTGGGAATGGGGAAACAAATGAAACTGATTATATGAAAACGCTTTACGGTATTTCAGTGCCATACAAGATGGAAAGACGGGGAAAGAGAGCTTGTATTCTTTTCCTCTTGTTTTCATTAGCTTTCTGCGTTACCGCACAGTCCTATACGGATAGAAAATTGCTCTTAAAAGCTGCACATTACGATTTAGATATACGCATTGATTATGCAAACAAGAAGCTCAATGCTACGTGCAAATTGACAATAGTTAATACTTCTTCTGCAAATTATAAGATTATACCCTTGCTGCTTTACAGGTTAATGAAAGTATCATCTATAAAGAATGAACGGGGAACTCCTATAGTTTATACGCAAAAAGTTTTATCATTTGAAGATTGGGAAAAGTACCAGGCAAATTATATAGAAGTAATGCCCGGCAAGCTATTAGCGAAAGGGGATTCCATGAAATTGATTATAGAGTATGAAGGTTATCTTTTTGGATATACGGAAACAGGAATGGGTTATGTAAGGGAAAAAATAGACCCTGTTTTTACTATTCTCCGTCCCGACTGCAAAGCTTTTCCTGAGTTAGGCTATCCTTCAGAAAAAGCAAACAGGGCAGTTGGGGTAGCACCCAGTTTCAATTACATCATAAAAGTGCAGGTTCCGGATTCAATATGTGTTGTTAATGGAGGGATTTTGGTAAGTAAGGAAGCCAAAGCGGGGCAGAGCATTTATACCTACCGGAATACGAAACTTGCCTGGCGAATAGATATTGCCATCGGGAAATATAAAGCTATCGAAACCCCTTTGTTGAGGGTCTACTACCTGGAGCAGGATTCAGCAGGGGCAGCAACAGTTTTTAAGTATGCACAACGCACATTAAGTTTATATGAACAATGGTGGGGTTCATTAAAGGGGAGCAGAACATTTTCGGTAATAGAAATTCCAAGCGGGTATGGTTCGCAGGCAGATGAGACATGCATTTTGCAAACAGCAGATGTGTTTAATGATTCCTCTCAAATGCAGCAATTGTATCACGAAATATCTCATCTGTGGAATGTAAATTCTAATGACAGGTATTATCCGAGATGGAATGAAGGCCTGGCAACATTTATCGCCTATCTGACCATCGAAAAGCTTGAAAATCGTCTTTACCTGGATTATGTTACAGATTGGTTTTTAAAAATGGTAAGAAGGGAAATTGAAAGTGACAGTTTGCTCCGGGTCACTCCATTGATTGAGTTCGGTAAAATGGGTATTCAATCCTATTCATATGAAGTTGGAATGATCATGTTCCGGGTACTTTATCAGGTAATGGGTGAAACTGATTTCAACAAATGTATTCGTACTTATTATTCAGATTATTATTGGAAGGGAGGTACAACTGATGAATTTGTAGCAACTGCTAAAAGGGTATCTACTGTTAAATTATCCGAATTTTTTGATGACTGGATTTATGGTACAAAATATACTGAATTTATTAAAGCGGGTTATACCATAAATGAAATGAGTAAACTATATCGTTCAAAATAGTTAATGGCCTTTGTTGTACTCAACGAGGTTCTGCATCAGTGACTGTATTACGACAGAATAAAAGACCATGAGTGAAATAAATTTTAAAATTGCATTTGTAGTCCTTTGGGTTATTTATATATTGATCAGAGTACCATACGAGAATGTATATAAAAAGGAGGGAAGAATTAAAATTAATCATCCGGCAATGGAAAAATTCCTGTTCTTTTTATTGTCATTAGGTTTAATAATTATACCCATTATTTGCTTGTTTACACCATTTCTTTCCCGTTTTGACATTGGACTACCTGATTGGGCCCGGCTGCTTGGAATTGTAATAGCCGTTCTCAGCTTATTTTATTTTAACTGGGTACATAAAACACTTGGAGCAAACTATTCGCCAACATTGGAAATCAGAAAAGGGCATCAACTGATTAAAGTCGAACCTTATAAAAATATCAGACATCCGATGTATGCTCAAATCTGGCTTTGGACAATAGCACAGTTCCTGATTGTTTCAAATATGCTGGGAGGTTTATCAGGAATATCAGTTTGGGGGTTCATGTATTTCCACCGGGTTTCCAGGGAGGAAGCAATGATGATAGAACAATTCGGGGATGAATATATCAGGTATAGAAAAGAGACGGGAAAAATATTTCCAAGATTATATAGAACTTGAACAGTACAGCCGTGCCAGACAGGCATTTGAAAATTAATAAAATTTAGCACAGGCAAATGGGTTGCCTTTTGAAAAGCCCACCGACTCAAAACAGAATCCGTTGCAACGCTGGCCCTACCTCCTGGAAAATATTTTTTAAGGTTGATAAGTTGAAAAGGTATTTTTCAATCAAAAGTATTAAGGTAATATAAATCAATACATCTGGTAATATAGAGAAATGTTCAAGTATCCTTTTTTAATGTTTTTTTTGAATTCTAATTTCATGTCCTATGATTAACTATCAAACATTTTCACGCTCTGATGGTCGAAGATTAAGCTTCCTGGAATTTGGAAAACGAAACGGGCACCCTGTCTTTTATTTTCATGGTGCTCCTTCTTCCTGCTTAGAGCCTTTGCTGATAGATAATGAACTATTTATTGAATACGGCTTACGCATAATAGCGCCAAACAGGCCGGGAATCGGGCAATCTGATTTTCAAAATAACCGCAGCTTTAATGACTGGCCTGATGATGTGCTTTCGCTTGCAGACCATTTAGAACTGGATAAATTTTCCGTATTTGGCAATTCTGGTGGTGGCAGTTATGTTACAGCCTGTGCTGCCATGATACCGGAACGATTGCTTTCTGCTGTAGTAGTATCCGGAGGCTGGCAAATGAACTTACCTGAAGCAAAGAAGAATTTAAAGTACCCTTTTAGTTTGTTTTGGCTGGTAGCCGCAAAATTGCCGTTCCTGTTGCCATTTCTTTTAAGCACTATGAAGAGTTCTCCAAAGGAATCAAAAGAAAAAGTATTTGCACAGGCCAAAAAGATGATGCCGGCACCGGATTATAATGCCCTGATACAATATGACAGAGCAGAGGTTTTAGCAATGGCCCTGAATGAAGCACTTTTAAATAAAAAAGGGGTTGCCTGGGATTTGCGGCTGTATTTAAAAAAGTTCGATTTCAATTTATCGCAAATCACTTACCCGATCACCTTTTTCCACGGTGAGCAAGATAAAAACATGCCCGTCGAATTAGTTAAGAAAATGGTGGCTCAAATACCCAATGCAAAACTAATCACTTATAAAAATGATGCTCACCTTTCCACACTTTGTCATCACTTTGAAGAAGCAGCCCGGGAAATTATAAATATTTGTGGTGATGTTATCGAAGGCTGAAAGCAAAATCATTTTCAGTCAAGGATATCTTACTTGAGTTCTGGGTAAGCAGGTGTAGCATTTACCGAAAAGTGAATCCGGAGCAAAGAAAATTATTTAGTCAATATGGCAATACTAAGTTTGAAATTAATTCTGTTTCTATAGATAGATATAAATCAGCCTGGCTCAAAGTAATAAAAGAGGATAGTATAACCTGGCCACTTTTGGTGGACAATATAGGGAAAGGTAAAGCTGGGCGGTATGATAATTATCAGGTTGTAAAATACAAACTGTGATTTTATTTGCAGTACAGACGGCGGTCCATGACCAATTAAGTTTTGTACATTTAGGAAAACTATTTTTTCACTTTGATAAGCAAATACAAATACCAAAAACCGAAATTCCATTTGATCTACCATTGATCTATGATTCGAATAAGCCTGTCCACCGGTGAGCCGCTCCACCTAAAGCCATCACCGAACCGAAAATTCACGGGACTCCGGATTCCCGGCAGCATTCTATACAGCTCCGAGCGGGCAGGGCATTCAGTATCCCTGCATGTTTACCAGCACCGGCTATATACGATTACACTCCGGCAATTACATTTTGCAAAGGCGGTGCAAATCATCAGCACTGAAACCAATAACTGGCTACGGCTGGAAGTGCCGCTTAGCGGAGGGCTTTGGGTCATTCCAAAGGATGGACGGCTCCATCACGTCGCTCCGGGGACCTATCATCTTACCAGCCAACCTGTATTTGCAAGTGACCATGGGGAAGGTGAAAACAGCATATACTTCTCCATTCATTTTTCTCCGGAGTTGCTTGCGGGTATCGGCAGTAATCAGCCGCTGGCAGAAAAAATGCCAGGGCCTGTTCCCAGGGATCTGCTTGAAATGGTATATGATATCCTGAAATGCCCTTTCCAGGAATCGCTGCGTGATTTTTACTATGCTAATAAAGTCCGGGAAATTCTGTTTGCCCATATGGTGTCACTGCCCATGGCATTGCCAGGGGAACTAAAACCTGAACAGATCGCTCAAATGTATGAGGCTGACCGGATCATGGCCAATAACCTGGATGGCAAGATCACCATCCCGGAACTGGCCCGCCAGTTGGGAACTAATTTTGTGACGCTAAAGAAAAACTATGAACGGGTATTTGGCATTGGCCTGTTTCCCCGGTTGATGCAGCGGAAAATGGAACATATTAAACTGTTGCTGGAAAAAACCGACAAGCCACTGAAAGAGATCGCTGACCTGGCGGGCTATCAAACCTTGCCGGGTTTTATCAATGCCTTCCGGAAGCGGTTTAAAATGACTCCCAATGAATGGAGAAAAGAGAGGCGGGGGTTTTAGTGAGATTGGGTTAAAAGAGATTGTCTCTTTATTATAACACTACGCCTCTAATGAAAGTGATACGAAATGATACGATTCTGTTCGATTTTAATACGGTTGTTCCGAACCCGGAACAACATTTTGGCTTCCAGATTCGGAACGACAATAGCGAAGCAAACAAAGAATAAAATAAAAGGCTATTTCCCCTTTTTTCCTGCTGATTTAGGATTCATTTGATGCCCCCTGTTACCCTGATTTTGGGAATATTGCTTGTTGGTACCGTTGGTGCCTTTGTTGGGGTTCTGCTGATTGGCACTGTTATCAGCAGGCTTGATTGCTTTTGACATTGTTTAATTTTTTGTAAAATTATTAAGCCCGTTAATGATAAAGTTTAAAATGTAATGAAGCTGATCTTTTTGTAACGAACTGATATGATGGTAAGAGTTCTTCTTTGCGATGAAATCTGCTACATGTTTTTTTGATAGCTTGCAACGGGAATATTTTGCGAATAAAGTATTCACTATGCTATCTGTTACTACTTCTTTATCTTTTAAGCTATAATACCTGATATTAACAAAGGAACTACGGTTGACCTGGCAAAAATGGAAATTGCTCCGGTCTATCTGCTTCAGTAATGCAGGGAACCCTGTTTCAGTATAAATGACATCAGTGATTATTTCTTGGCCACCAATATTCGGAATTGGCTTAGTTAACAAAATAGCCTTTGTTCTCGCTTTTGAAAACAACCCAACAATCTGTCCCACTTCAACCTGAAAGGAATAGCCTTGATTCTTATAGGATCCTTTGATAACAACGGGTGGGGGTTTGAGTAGAAGAGAATACTCATCCATGATAATCTGAAGATCATCAAAAAGCTTCAATGCCCAATCCCTTTCATAGCTCAGAAGTAATCGATTCTTCTCCCGTATTTCTTTTCTAAGGAGTTTGATCGTTTCTTTTAATCTTTTTACTACGGCTTCTGTTGATTGAGGGGATTTTTTCATTGCCTGAATAAAGATGCATATGATAGATGAACAGCATTACAATATTATCCTATTCTCTATTCTAAGAACGTAGCCAGTATCAGTGAGAAATTGATCCATTCTGCGCATCTGGGTTTCTTTGAACTTGGGATGCTCGCTGTTAGCTATGTATGCCCGTTTTACTGTAAATTGATTTGACTCGTCTTCTCTTTCAAAGTATGTAATCGTTTCCCGCAATTGACTTTCCGCATCTGTCACCCATTGATTTCCCTTTGCTGAACGTTGCTTAAGCTCCACCAAAATGACTGTAGCATCATAGGTTAACATTCCATCACACCGCTGGGCCATAGTTCCATCCGGACGTTCAACATCTATGCAATTATCAATTGCCGTAAATGTTACATTGTGCCGGTCATCATTGCTCACAACAGCAATCCAATTAGCGCCATTCATCTCGTCAATATAGGCTGGGTTCCTGGCTGGCGGGGGATCATCACATAGTCCAAATTTCCTTTGGTGAGAAAATGTCTGGCATTGGCCCTCAAAAAAATCAATTATCATAGAACTTGCTGGATTTCTAACAGTTGGGCGAATAGTTCGTTGCTTTCAGCAAGTTGCTGGTTCAGGTAATTCTCGTCGGAAGGCAAACCGTTATAATCCATAAGCCTGGATATGGTCCCCTCTTTTTCGTTCAATTCATAGATTACGAGGTCATCGGGATGTATTGTTGAATTTTGCGGTATAATGTCATGGAATCTTTTTTCCAATTGAGGCGTCTTTATCCTTTCCTTCAGCAGATGGGCCTTAACAGCAATAGTCAGGTAATTAATTAAATAAGGACTATGCGTGGTCATAATCAGTTTATTACCCCTGTTTATATTATTAAAGGACAGCAGGCTGTTTATCATCCCCCGCTGCGAGCTGGGGTATAAATTCTGTTCGGGTTCTTCCACAATATTTATAAAGGCAGTTTTGGTAAATTCTTTTCCGAGTTCTGATAGAGCAATCCTTTTCAGTTCATCTGTCAGGTTGGGATTATCATTGATCTCTTTAAAGCGTTTCCGGAACCGTTCTCTTTGCTCACTTGTGAGCAATTCTTTAGCATTGGCACTTTGTTTTTGAACTGAATCAGATAAATACCAGGAAACGATAAGGAGAGGAACTATGGACTGGAATCCGCTGGAGGCTTCCGTCAGTTTAATTCTGTAATCCTTACCCTTGATATAAAAAATATCATTTAATTTATTGTATTCAACATATACTTCCTCGTTAACCGGCAACAACATGGGTGATTTCATGGCCTGCCCTGCGTTGATCATCTCGGTTACCATTTCTGAGAGAGAAGGAGAGATTTGTTTCAGAGCTTTTGGTGTCCGAACATTGGCC
>CAYUCU010000021.1:0-31716 GCA_964443345.1 uncultured Chitinophaga sp. | reverse complement strand
AAGAAAAACTGGTAATGGGGTGGCGTGTAATTATCAGTCTCATTATCAGATTGGTCACCCGGCTTTTCTGTGCCGGCATAGTTAATGGTGCGATTACCGCTTTTCAGATCGGCTTCACTCACCCCATACCAGGCCTGGTAGGTTTTTTCTTTTCCCGAAAATACATTCACTCTTACTGATGATCTTGCAGCCGTATAAGCTGTGGTAAAATGAAAAGAACTGAGTTTGCTGCTGGCCCTGTCTATATACCCGTCACTGTTGATGCGGGAAAGACGAAGTTCTGTAGTAAAACCATTTACCAAACCTGAGCCGGCTTTCACCGTATGTTTCCAGGTATTGAAGGAGCCATAGCTGTTATTGATCTCTGCATAGGCATCCGGGTTCACTTCATTGGTGCTGAAATTGATGCTGCCTCCAAATGCTCCGGCACCATTGGAAGAAGACCCCACACCTCTTTGTATCTGTATGCTGCCGGTGGAAGATGAAAAATCGGGCAGGTCCACAAAAAAAGTGCCCTGGCTTTCTGCATCGTTGTAAGGGATACCATTCAGTGTCACATTAATTCTTGTGGCATCAGTACCGCGGATGCGGATGCCGGTGTAGCCCACACCATTGCCCGCATCAGAATTAATGACAACTGCAGGAGTGTGGTTTAGTAAAAAAGGAATGTCTTGCCCCAGGTTAGCAGCCACAATTTCTTTTTTGGACAAATTGGTTTTGGTGAACGGGGCATTTTCGCTGGCTCGGACAGCCCTTACTTCTACAGGTGCCAATAAGTAAAAACTGTCTTTTGCAGCCGGCTCTTTTTGTGCCATGGAAGCGGCTGTTATGCACAGTAAACAGCCACAAAAAATAATCCTCTTCATTTTTTAAAATTTACAGACCTGTCTGCCGACAGGCAGGTTAAAAAATAAGAGGGAAACGCTGTTGAGAAAGGACAGAAACGATTGGTCCTCCTTCCCTTCGCAGGCATTACCCTGACCAGGTTCTACGGGTATGATCTCAGCCCCGCACTAAGCGGAACACCCCGGGAAACGCTGAATATCAAAGCCTTTGGTGAAAGGCCCTGAACTGAATGCAAATATACGGCAGAAATATTTTTTTGTACTGTAACTTTTCTACCGCCTTCTTCGTACCACCCTAAACCATCGATTATGAAGAAGCTATTACTGATTTTATTGTTTGTCCTCCCGGCCGCTTTTGCCGGCCTTGCCCAAAAAACGATCAATGACCCGAATGCAGAAAAAAGGAATGTCAGCAGTTTTCATGGCATAGATGTGGGAACCGGTATTGAACTGGTATTAACAGAAGGCAGTACTGAAGAAGTGGCCGTGAGTGCATCCACTCCTGAATTTCGGGACAAGATCGTAACCAAAGTAGAAGGCGGTATACTCAAGATCCATTATGAAAGTAAACTGGGTGCCGTAAACAATCGTAAAGAGAAAAAGGACCTTAAAGCCTATGTATCATATAAGAAACTGGACATGCTGGATGTGACTACCGGTGCCGAAGTGAAAATAGAAGGAACTTTGCAGGCCGGTTCCATGAAAATAAAGAGTAACACCGGTGGTGTTATTAATGGTAAAGTAAATATTGATGACCTGGAGGTGAACCAGGGTACGGGATCTATCATCACATTTACCGGCACAGCAGCTAAGCTGGCGGTGGATGGTGATACAGGAAGTATGTTCAAAGGTATTGATCTGAAAACAAACGTATGTAGTGTAACTACAAGTACCGGGGCCGGGGTATATATAACAGTTGAGAAAGAGCTGAACGTAAAAGCCAATACCGGTGGGTTTGTAAAATACAAGGGAGATGCTGGAATTCGGGAAATAAAAACCAATACCGGCGGAAGCGTATCAAAAATTTAAAAACCAAATACCATTTTATTTATGAAAAAGATATATTCAATAGTGGCGCTGTTGCTTTTTTCTGGTGTTACACTGTTTGCACAGAAAGTTATCAATGATGCTAATGCAGAAAAAAGAAGCGTTACCAATTTTCATGGCGTTGAAGTTTCCGGTGGAATAGACCTGTATATCTCCCAGGGAGAAGAATCAGTAGCGGTTAGTGCGAATGAGGCCAAATTCAGGGACAGGATCAAAACAGAAGTGAAGAATGGCGTATTAACGATCTGGTATGAGTCGGATAAGAAGATAGATGTGGAATGGAAAAACCGGAAACTAAAGGCATATGTGTCCTTTAAGAAATTAGACCTGCTGGAAGCAAGTGGTGGCTCTGATGTGTTGGTGGAAGGCTCCATTAAGTCTGATGTATTGACCCTTAATGTATCCGGCGGTTCGGATTTTGAAGGCAAGGTACAGGTAAATGATATGAAAGTAGATGCCAGTGGTGGCAGCGATGTAAAGATATCCGGTGCGGCTGCGAAACTGGCTATTGAGGCCAGCGGTGGCAGTGATCTTATAGGTTATGAACTGGCCACAGAATTTTGCAACGTGCATGCCAGTGGCGGCAGCGATATCCAGATCACAGTAAATAAAGAATTGCTGGCAGAAGCCAGTGGTGGCAGTGATGTTCATTATAAAGGGGATGCCTCCGTTAAAGAAATGAAATCGAGCGGATCTTCCAGTATTAAGAAAACAAGCAAGTGATTTTTTCCATAAATTTAAATATGATGAAGCGGATACAATTTTTAATAACGGCACTTCTTTTTTCTGTAGCAGGGTTTTCACAGATAAACGATCCTAATGCGGTGGTGAAGGAAGCAAAAGGCTATCACGGTATCAGTGTTTCCAATGCTTTTGATGTGTACCTCAACCAGAGTAATGAAGAAGCTGTGGCAGTAAGTGCGGCCAGCATCAAAGACCGGGATATGATAACAGTGGAAGTAAAGGACGGTATTTTATATATCGGTCTTGAAAAGGGCTGGAAATGGAGTGGAGGAAACAAAAAGCTGAAGGCCTATATATCTTTTAAGCAGATCGACAAACTATCTGTAAGCGGCGCCTGCGATGTGTATATCAAAGGAGTTATTAAAGCAGATGTGCTTTCGATCAACCAATCGGGTGCCAGTGATGTAAAAGGAAAACTGGAAGTAAATAAGCTTTCGGTTGACCTTAGCGGGGCATCGGATATGACAGTCACTGGTACTGCCACACAGCTATCAGTAGAAGTTAGTGGTGCCAGTGATTTTAAGGGGTTTGACCTGGTTACAGACATCTGTGATGCAAGGGCCAGTGGCGCCAGTGATATTAGAATTACCGTAAACAAGGAATTGTCAGCACAAGCCAGTGGTGCCAGCGATGTAAAATATAAAGGACCGGGAATGATCCGGGATATAAAGAGCAGCGGTTCCAGCAGTATTTCCCGGGGATGACCCCAAAGGAAGCTATTAATTAGCAGCGTTCTGGTGATCCGGAACGCTTTTTCTTTGGTGCGTATGCAATATAAGATTACCTTTGCGCCTCAACATCGCGAAGTAGAGCAGCGGTAGCTCGTTGGGCTCATAACCCAAAGGTCGGGAGTTCGATCCTCCCCTTCGCAACTAACGAAAGAGTCATTTGCCCCGGCTGATGACTCTTTCAATTTTCCGAAACAGTTGCACCTTCAACTGGCAAAGGACTGATTACCTCCTCAATTCTTGCTGCCCGAAGTGTGCACCTTCAGGTATATCATGAAATCAGGATTTGTAAATATTTTCGGCAGGCCTAATGCAGGCAAAAGCACTTTGCTTAATGCACTGATGGACGAAAAGCTGGCTATTGTATCATCCAAAGTGCAAACAACAAGGCACCGGATTAAAGGTATATTGACAGAAAAGGAATACCAGATCATTTTTTCTGACACACCCGGTATCATAGAACCTAAATATAAGCTGCATGAAAAAATGATGCAGGCTGTAAAAGGCGCTTTGGAGGATGCCGATGTTGCCATGTTGCTGGTGGATGTGAAAGAGAATTGGGAAGAATGCGATGCCATTTTTGGGGCATTGAAACTAAAAGTTCCGGCCATTGTGGTGATCAATAAGATTGACCTGGCCTCAGAAGCAAAGATCAAAGAAGGAGTTGAATTCTTTTCCGCCAAACCGTATTGTAAGAAAGTAATTACGATCTCTGCTTTATCCGGGATCAATAAGAAGAAGCTCATTAATGCGTTCCTGGAATTTTTGCCGGAAGGCGAACCCTTTTATGAAGGAGATGATATCAGTGATCTGAACACCCGTTTTTTTGTAAGTGAACTCATCCGGGAGCAAATATACCGGCTGGCACAGGACGAGATACCGTATCATACAACGGTGCTGATAAGAGAATACCAGGAAAAGACCACGCTGGTTAAAATAGTAGCAGACATCATTGTTCACCGGGAAACGCAAAAGGCGATCCTGATTGGTGACAAGGGCTCGATGATAAAAAAGATCGGAACAGAAGCAAGAAAGACCATCGAGGCATTTATTCAGCAAAAAGTATTTTTAGAATTATTCGTAAAAGTGAAACCGAAGTGGAGAGAGAATGAAATGCAGTTGAAAGAATACGGGTATTAATTTAATTAATTATGTCATTTACAGTAGCAATAGTAGGAAGACCGAATGTGGGGAAAAGCACCCTCTTTAATCGTTTGCTCGAGCAGCGCAAAGCCATCGTGGATGATGTGAGCGGTGTGACCCGTGACCGGCAGTATGGCGTGGCCGACTGGAATGGAAAAACATTCAACGTTATTGACACCGGCGGTTTTGTGCACGGTAGTGAGGATATATTTGAAAAAGAAATTGCCAAACAGGTGTTGGTGGCATTGGAAGAAGCCAATGTCATCCTTTTTATGGTAGATGCAGCTACCGGTATCACAAGCCTTGATGATTCTATGGCGGAGTTGCTCAGAAAAAGCACCAAGCCGGTATTCATTACCGTAAATAAAGTAGATACCAATGAACGACTGATGGAAGCATCGGAGTTTTACAGCCTGGGGTTTGAGCATATTTTCTTTATTGCTGCAGCAAGCGGCAGTGGTACCGGAGAATTACTGGATGCTGTAGCGGAACTGATAACGGATGACGCATCCGAAGAAACAAAAGAAATAGCGGCCTTACCGAAGTTTGCTATTATCGGACAGCCAAACACCGGTAAATCTTCTTTGCTGAATGCGCTGGTCGGACAGGAAAGGACCATTGTAAGCGATATTGCGGGCACCACCCGTGATACGATCCACACACACTATAATCTATTTCAAAAAGAATTTGTACTGATAGATACTGCAGGTATCCGACGCAAAGCCAAGGTGCATGAAGACCTGGAATTTTATTCTGTGATCCGGGCCATAAAAGCAATGGATGAAGCTGATGTTTGTTTAATAATGCTGGATGCAGAAAAAGGAATAGCTGCACAGGACCTGAATATTTTCAGCCTTGCTGTAAAGAAAGGAAAAGGCATTGTAGTGCTTGTAAACAAATGGGACCTGGTGGATAAAGAAACGAACACGGCAAAAGATTATGAGAAAGAACTCAAAAAACGCTTTGCCCCTTTTAGTGATGTGCCCATCCTGTTTATTTCAGCAAAGGAGAAGACAAGGATATTTAAAGCCATTGAAATAGCGCTGGAGGTATATGACAACCGCAATCAAAAAATTTCCACATCGTCCTTAAATGATATTATGCTGAAGGCCATTCAATCGTATCATCCGCCGGTGGTACGTGGCAATCCTATCAAAATAAAATTTATCACTCAGTTGCCGACGACAGTGCCTTCCTTTGCTTTTTTCTGCAACTTCCCGGATGATATAAAGCAACCCTATAAAAATTACCTGGAGAACCAGTTAAGAGAGAATTTTAAACTTACCGGTATCCCCGTCCGCATCTTCTTCAGAAAGAAATAGGCAGGTTATTGGGTATCTTGCGCCTGTTCATCCATCCATCAGCTACCAGAATAGGGCGGTACAGGCGTTTTATTTAAGCATTCTATTGGCGGATGGATAGTATATCTACGAGGTTTGAATTTTTTCCTCATATTTCCTTGCATTTCTATGATCCTGTTCTTATTTTGATAGCCGGTTTCGGACCACCTGCTACGGTTCCCGGAACTTATCCTTCCTGACTCCACCCAATTCCATTTCTTACTGAAAAATGATGTTTGCCATAAAAGGCCGATCCTCATTCCTGTTGAACAGCCAAGCTAATTTGTAACCACCATCTGTTCAATATGAAACTACTTATTACGATCATCCTGTTATCATCTGTAACTGCCCGGGCGCAGATCGATATCAGTAAACCATCACCGGAAGCTGCTGCAGCACCGGCGCCACAAATTTCCACGTCCATTAAGAGCAAGCCCGACATAAGGCTGCAGGGCAAATGGCGAATGACCGGCAACCGGTATCTTACCGGAAGCTTACTGCTTTTATCAGGGGCTGCCAAGGGATTTAATGAAACACTGCAGTTCAACTGGAATGGTTTTCATTCTGTTTTTCCCAAAGCCAACCCGCATTGGTTCTGGCCCGCCTACAGTTTTAAAAACAAGTATAAAGATGGCGATCCTGCCAAAGGTGCTAAGTTCCCTTTGTCAACATCACTGCTGGTGATGACGACCGATCAGTACCATCTTAATAATTTTATTCACCGGGTTTCGATGACGGCGGCGCTGGTAATTAAGATCGGTGAAGGCAAAAAGCCATTCAAGCATTATGTGTTTGATGCTTTGTATTATTCAGCCTGTTACCAGTTGGGGTTTGGTGCAGTCTATTATCCCTTTAAAGCAAGGAATTAGAATTACTGACCGGTCAAACGGAAAGCCTGCTGCGGATGTTACTGATAGTTTGCAGGAAAGTCTGTGAGTCCTGTTGCTGCTGGAGGATAAAGCTGTTATCCTTTAATGCTCCGATCACCGTATCCATTTCCTGCTGGTTATCATACACCATGCGGCGGAAAGGGTTTTTGTAATCCTTTTCTCTCGACTCAAAGATCGCCTTTGTTATTCTTGCATTGGTAGCAGCGGTCTGCTCCAGCAGTTGTGCAAACATTTTTTTCGTAAACTTTTTGGGGGTCGTTTTCAGCACCTCCAGCATACTTGCCCAGGCATGCTGAAATTTTTCTGCAGGATATTTTTTACTCTGACTATTATAGTATTCATGAATCTCATCCCAGCCGGCAATTTTTCCCGAGCGAACAGAGCGGATCAATGTTTGAAGTGCCTGTTCCGGCATCAGCAGCCCGCCGGCATTTTTCCATTGTTTCCGAACAGGCGTTGCCGGCAATTGCTTTATTACTTGTTGCCACGAAGAAATTTTTCGCCGTTCAATTAAGCTGATCAGCTGTGTCATACCATAAAAGATGATCATTTCCCGGAATGCGGCACAGGCTTCCGGTACTTTTGACAAGACTATTTTGCGCCGGCTGTTTTCAAAACCTTCGCCCGGTATTTCCAGCTTGTTAATTTCTCCTTTATTATTTTCCAGTAAGGATTCTCCTGTTTTTGCAAGATCTTTTTCTGCAATTGTCTTCTTGTTTTTCCTGCCCCAGGCAATGGCTACTGCTTTATACATCAGTTGCAGTGCCTCCATCATTTCATTTACACTATCCGGTGCCAGGTAATCATATTCTATTTCAATTGTTTTGTCCATTCTTTTGTCCCGGCTGCTGTACTTGCCGGAATTGCGGGCCAGTGCATACATATTGTAGAGGAACCAATAAGCAGGCATCACCACCAGTGCATCATTCGTCACATCGTTGCTCACTAATGAAAAGGGAACAGGAATATTTAATTCTGATGGAAAATCACCTTTTGCAATGATGGTGAACGAGGCAAACTTTGAATTGTGTTTGAGGCTTACACACAGACCCGGCCAAAATCCCCGGCCTGCTATTAACTCACCATCTGCCCCGCGGGAGTTATGGTTGGAGCCAATGGTGGCACCGGCAGCCATATTACTTTGTCCAAAAACAGTGGCGGCGCACAGAAAGGAGTTATTGTGGTGCTGCTCATGTGCCGGAAAGATCAGTGAATTCAATACTTCACAACAGGAGATGGTGGAATTATCACCCAAATAAGAATTGATCAGCCGGGCGCCATACTTTAGTTGTGAATTACTGCCCATCATAAACCGTACAGCCTTTACACCATAGAATATCCGGCAACCATAGCCAACAATACCGTTCACCAGTTCGCATCCCTCACCGATCTGTGACGGAGCTTCAGGAGAAGAATTGATGGTCAGGTTCTTTATTTTGTTGGCACCTTTCAGGTAGGCATCACTGCCGATCCACACATCCTTGATGATCTTGCAGTTCTTAATTACGGTGCGGTCGCCGATCTTTCCGTAGTAACCTCTTTGCGTATCAAATTTTTTATCAGTGAATTCCTTAAAGCGTTGCAATAATTTTTCATCATCCCGGTATTTGGACCACAGCCAGGCATCACCGGCCTGCATTCCATTAAAGGGTAAAATACTGCGGCCTCCATTTTCATTACATACTTCCATCCAAATACGGACGGCCTCATTTTCGCCGTCTTTTAAAACACCATTTCCAAATTTGGAATGGTCGGTAGTGGTCAGTTCATTGATATTGACCAGCATCACATCATTACCAATAATATAGTGACTGAGAAAATTGACATTGTCGATAACCACATTGTCGCCAATATCGCAACTAACGATGGTGCTGTTATATAAGCCAACGGGCATCCGCAGGTTATTGAACTCATGAAACCAGGGCTCCATTTTGCCAATACGGATCAGCCCAAAAAAGGAGCAGCGTTTTACCAGTTTGGGATCAAAGGTGCTGGCCACCTTCACATTTGTCCAATCATCGGAGCTGTTGTCGTTTCGCTCCAGTATCCTGATCTCTGCTGGTGTCAATTGCCGGTATTTGATGCTGCTCCGGTGCTGGATATTACGGAGATGGTATTCATTTTTCCCTTTTGGGATAAATTGTTTGGCAATAAAGCCATAGCCTAATGAAGAGACTGATTGTTTGGCGATGTGATTCATGAAGTAAAGTTCAATAGTTTCGGTGGTTTGAAAGGTTCACAAGCTCGTTGCTAATTGAAACTGGTGAACTTTTGGAACTTATTAAACCGGTCTTATTCAACCGTTACACTCTTGGCCAGGTTTCTCGGTTTGTCCACATCGCAACCTTTGGCAAGTCCAATATAATAAGCCAGTAACTGCAGCGGTATCACACTGAGCATGGGCGCCAGTATCTCATCCGCTTCGGGCACTACCATCACATCCTCAGACAGCGAGGCGGAAAGGTCATCGCCTTCGGTGATCACAGAAATAACTCTTCCTTTGCGGGCTTTGATCTCCTGCATGTTGCTTACCACTTTATCATGATAGGTATCTTTAGTGGCCACAAATACAACGGGCAGGTTTTCATCCACCAGGGCAATCGGCCCGTGTTTCATCTCTGCCGCCGGATATCCTTCTGCATGGATATAAGAGATCTCTTTCAGTTTCAAAGCACCTTCCAGTGCCACAGGGAAATTATAACCACGGCCCAGGTATAAGAAGTCACGGGCACCTTTATATTTTTCAGCCAGCGCTTTGATGTTATTGCTGTGCTGCAGGGTCCACGCCACTTTTTCCGGAATTTCTTCCAGCTCTTTCAGCAGTTGCATATACCGTTCCTGCCCGATCGTTCCTTTGATATAACCGATCTTCAGGGCTATCATGGTAAGAACGGCCAGTTGGGCAGTAAAGGCTTTGGTACTGGCCACACCGATCTCCGGACCGGCATGGGTGTAAGCACCACCATGACTGATTCGGGCGATAGATGAGCCCACCACATTTACCACTCCAAGTATAATGGCGCCTTTTTCTTTTGCTTTTTCTATGGCCACCAGGGTATCTGCTGTTTCACCACTTTGTGATATGGCAATGATCACATCGCCTTTGTTGACCACCGGGTTCCGGTAGCGGAATTCGGAAGCATATTCCACTTCTACATTGATACGGGTAAGTTCTTCAAAGATATATTCGGCTACCAGTCCGGCATGCCAGCTGGTGCCGCAGGCGATCATCACTATCCGGTTGGCATTTACGATCTGGTCGGCATATTGCTGAATGCCGCTCATCGTTATGGTGCCTGCTGCAGCATCTAATCTTCCTCTGAGGCAATCATGAATGGTGCGTGGTTGTTCAAAGATCTCTTTCAGCATAAAATGATCATACCCGCCTTTTTCTATCGCTGCCAGTTCTATGTCCAGTTTTTGAACATAAGGAGTCAGCTTTTCGTTACCCAGGTTCTTTAATATCAGTTCATCTGGTTTTACGATCGCCAGTTCATAGTCATTTACATACACCACTTCTTTGGTGTATTCCAGCATGGGGGAGGCATCAGAGCCGAGGAAATGTTCACCTTTGCCCACACCGATCACCAGGGGGCTTCCTTTACGGGCTGCAATGATGGTGTCCGGATCATCGGCATCCAGTAAAAGAATTACATAAGCGCCGGTCACTCTTTTCAGGGCCACTCTTACTGCTTCTTCGAGTGAGCAGTTATTGTTCTTTTTAATTTCTTCAATAAAGTTGAGCAATACTTCCGTGTCGGTATCGCTGGTAAAGGTGTAACCTTTGTTAGTAAGTTCCTGTTTGAGCTGGTTGTAGTTTTCAATGATACCGTTATGGATCATGGCCAGTTTGCCGCTGGATGATTGATGCGGATGTGCATTTCTGTCGCTGGGTTCGCCGTGGGTGGCCCAGCGGGTATGACCGATGCCTACATGTGCATGCAGGTCTTTTCCAACAATGTTATCTTCCAGTTCGGCCACCTTTCCTTTTTTCTTATACACTTTCAGACCGCTGCCATTTTGCAGTGCCACGCCGGTACTGTCGTAGCCGCGGTATTCTAATCTTTTCAATCCTTTAATTATAATGGGATAGGCTTCCCTTGGTCCGGTGTATCCAACGATTCCACACATAAGTTTTTTGTTTTAATGCAACGATCATCGGGGTGATGAAGGTTGCGGCAAAGGTATAGATTTCAAAAGATGCAAACGGTTGATTGCCTGCAATCAGTAAAACTCCGAAAAATAGGCCACAAATACAAGCAGGTGAAGCCCTATATCAGAGCAGTACCCCTTTCAATAATAAAAAGGCAGTACCAAAGTAAATGAGCAACCCGGTCACATCCACCAGTGTGGCGATGAACGGAGTGGAGGAAGTGGCGGGGTCGGCACCCAATTTTTTTAACAACAGGGGCAGCATGGAGCCCATGATCGTACCCCAAAGCACCACACCAATGATAGCAATGCCAATAGCAAAACCGATCCGGATAAAATGCTCCCCAAAAAGTCCAAACACATGGTATCCGCCAAAGACGATGAAAAACCCAAGTATGCCTAACGTTACGCCCATAAAAAGACCGGATTGGATCTCTCTTTTTGCAATGCGCCACCAGTCTTGTACGGTGATCTCTCCCAAGGCCATCGCCTGGATGATCAGTGTGGCGGCCTGTGAACCGCTGTTACCTCCGCTGGAAATAATGAGGGGAATAAAAGTGGATAAGACCAATACCTGTTCCAGTGTTTTTTGAAAGCCCGACATGGCAGCGATCGTTAATGTTTCGCCGACAAAAAGTATGATGAGCCAGATGATCCTTTTTTTATAAAGTTTAAAAAGCGGAACATCCAAATAGGGTTCATCCAGTGCGGCGGTACCTCCCATTTTTTGCATGTCTTCGCTAAACTCTTCACTGGCCACCCAAAGAATATCATCGATGGTAACGATGCCCAGCAGCTTATTGCTTTTGCTTACCACCGGCATGGCCACCCGGTTATTCATTTTAAAAAGCTCACTGGCCATTTCCTGGTCATCTTCCGGGTGCAGGGCAATAAAACGTTCGTCCATCAAATCGGCAACTTTTTTATCCGGGGAGTTTAAAATAAAATCCCGGATGCGGATATCATCCAGCAGTTCTCCTTTCTCATTGAGCACATAGATGACGTTGATCGTTTCACTGTCCTTTCCATGTTTGCGGATGGTGGAAAAAACTTCTTCGATGGTATTCCAGGGATATACATACACATAATCGGGTGTCATCAGCCGCCCGATGCTGTTTTCGGGATACCCCAGCAACGACAGGGTGATCCTTCTTTCTTCCGGGTCCAGCAATTTGATCAGTTCCCGTACCACATTGCTGGGCAATTCTTCCAGGAAATCGGTACGGTCATCTGCCGGCAGTTCGTTGAGAAGGGAAGCAGTGGTATTGGCGGGCAATTCATGTATGATGGTCTTCTGGGTGGAAAGGTCCAGTATCTTAAACACACTGGCTGCCCGGTGTACCGACATATTAGCAATGATCTGGCTTTCATATTCGGGGAATTCATACACCAGGTCGGCCACATCGCTGATATTCTGGTCGTCCAGGAAATCCCGTATTTGCAGCTTATCTTCTTTTAAGATGATCGCTTGAAACTGATCTGCAAGGGAAAGTTGTTCCAGTTCTAATGACATCTTTCAAAAATACGAAGTAAGAAGTAAGAAGTACGAAGGCTTACAGTGAAACATTTCTTATGCTTTGAGGAAATCCCGTACTTCGTACTTCATAAATCGTACTTGGTATGATCCTCCCATTCCTGTTCATTGCTCCCGCAGCTGCCATGGGCCGGGGCGTGTTTACATCAAAAGCGATAGCAGCAAATACGGTCATTGAAATCTCTCCTGTCATTGTGATGAGCCTGGAAGAACGTAAGCTGCTGGACCAAACCCTGCTGCATGATTATATCTTTGAATGGGGCGACCGTAAGGACCTGCCTACCGGACAGGCAGGTCACTGCTGTATGGCGCTGGGATATATAGCCGTATATAATCATTCCTATTCCAGCAACTGTGAATATGAAATGGATTTTGATGCGGCATTGATAAGCATCCGGACGGTACGAAAGATAAAAGCAGGAGAGGAGCTTTTTATCAATTATAATGGTACCTGGAATGACCGCAAGCCATTGTGGTTTGATGCAAAATAAGAACGTCCCGGTAACCCGGGACGTTCTTTATGATAAGCGATCATTAATTAGTTATTGAAACCGTATTTGTCCCCTGATCTCACCACTTGGATAGGTAGCGGTATGAATGTTCAGGTAATACAAACCATTCAGCAGGTCAGCTTCTTTTACCACCACACCATCTACCAGCATGGTGCCGGAAAGGGTGCCGCTTTTAAAGAAGGTGAATTTGCCATTTGTTTTTTGGTTAAATATTCCATTGGAGGTTGTAACAATATTTTGTACCACACCTGCAGAAAACCCAACCGGGGCCAGACCGTGAATATGCATGAGTGACAAAGAATCTGTTAAACCAGTCCAGGTCACTTTATAAGTAAGTGTACGGGTATCTTTTGAATAGGATACATCCAGGAGGCCGGTAGCAGCAGAAGCGGAAACGGGGATTTCCTGGGCGCCGGTCATTACGATACCATTCTTTTGATATTCAGTGGTTCTCTTCATTTCTGCGTCGGGCTCACAAGAAAGCAGGGACATGAGTACCAGGGAGAAAATGAGTAAGGGTAAAGCAGTTAGTTTAATCAATTTCATGATTGTTGGTATTTGTGGTAAAAATAAGAAGTTTTTTGGATTGGCAATATTTTTCAAAAATTCGGTAAATGGCTGTGGGTAAACTGTTTATTTGCAAGAGAGGGGAGCCTGGCCCGGAGGATAAAGAGGAAAAGAGGAAGTACATAATAATGCGAAGCATTACTCTTTCTCTCTTTATACTCCGGGCGATGTCTTTTTTTCAGTTCGTTTTTGATCTCCGGCCAATGCTTTACTTGAAATGGGCCGGCCTTAGCAAGTGGCAGGGCAGCTGGTCTAAAGTCTTGAAATGAACGGCAAAATGGCAGCATGGCCTATCCTTTTAATAGGTGGGCTTAATTGTTTATTAGGCGGTGCCTATCCTTTTAATAGGCGGGCCTAATTGTTTATTAGGCGGTGCCTATCATTTTAATAGGCGAGCCTAATTGTTTATTAGGCGGTGCCTATCATTTTAATAGGCGAGCCTAATCATTTAATAGGCGGTGCCTATCCTTTTAATAGGCGGGCCTAATTGTTTATTAGGCCCACCTCTCAAATTAATAGGCAAACCCCGGTAACTGGCCAGATGACAGCCAGTTGCAAAATGATGTATTAGTGAAAGGAGGGAGTGGGGGCGCCTTATTTCAGCTTGTTTTTGATCTCCTGCAGCTTTAGCAGGGCTTCCACGGGGGTCAGGCGGTTAATGTCGGCATCTTCCAGCAGTTTTCTTATTTCATCAAAGGTTTCCGTGTGTGCATCAAAGATGGACAGCTGCATTTTGGGGGCGGTGCTTCTTTTCAGGGTATCGCCGGTTTCTTCCGACACATGCTTGGTCTCCAGTTGTTTCAGTATCTCATTGGCCCTGTCGATCAGTGAGGGGGGCATGCCGGCCATCCGGGCCACATGGATACCAAAACTGTGGGTGCTGCCACCCCGGGCCAGTTTGCGCAGAAAAATGATCTTATTGCCCACTTCTTTATTGGTGACATGAAAATTCTTTGCCCTCGGAAATTTTTCTTCCAGTTCATTCAGTTCATGGTAGTGGGTGGCAAATAATGTTTTGGGCTGATGGGGCGAGTTGTGCAAATGCTCCGCAATGCTCCAGGCAATGGAAATGCCATCATAAGTGGATGTGCCCCTGCCGATCTCATCCAGCAGGATCAAACTTCGGTTGGTGATATTATTGATGATGCTGGCCGTTTCATTCATTTCCACCATAAACGTGGATTCGCCACCGCTAAGGTTATCCGAGGCGCCCACCCGGGTAAATATTTTATCTGTCAGAGAGATCCTTGCTTCTGCTGCCGGAACAAAAGAACCGGTATGTGCCATCAGCGTAATGAGTGCGGTTTGGCGGAGCAATGCCGATTTACCACTCATGTTTGGCCCGGTAAGG
Organism: uncultured Chitinophaga sp.; assembly: GCA_964443345.1. Classification (GTDB taxonomy): domain Bacteria; phylum Bacteroidota; class Bacteroidia; order Chitinophagales; family Chitinophagaceae; genus JJ008. The sequence goes on along the minus strand of CAYUCU010000021.1, from coordinate 16,863 downwards.
ATGATGAGTTGCTGATCTGTTTTGTTTAATTCCAGGTCATTGCTGATATAACTTTCGCCTGCCGGCAGGTTCCGTTCTATCACCGGGTGGCGGCCTTCTTTGATGATCAGTTCATCACCGGTGTGCAGGTGTGGTTTTTTATACTGGTACTGAATGGCATTATTAGCAAAGCAGCAAAGGCAATCCTGGATGGCGACCAGGTTGCCATTCGTTTGTACGGGAGCTAAATAATCAGACAGTTCATTCAGCAACGCTTCAAACAATTCCAGTTCGATCTTTAATATCTTCTCTTCGGCACCGGTTATCTTTTCTTCGTATTCTTTAAGTTCGGGGGTGATGTAGCGTTCGGCACTGGTCAGCGTTTGTTTGCGCATCCATTCGGCAGGTACTTTGTTTTTGTGTGAATTGGTTACTTCTAAATAATAGCCAAACACATTATTGAAACCGATCTTGAGGGAGCTGATGCCGGTGCGTTCTGCTTCTTTTTGCTGTAACTGTGCCAGGTATTCTTTTCCATTGAATGAGATCTGGCGCAATTCGTCAAGCTCCTTGCTAACACCACTGTTCATCATACCCCCTTTAGCAGCGATGGCGGGCGGATTGTCAACGATCTCTTTAAATATCTTATCAGCGATATAAGGACAGGGGTTCAGTGCATCACCGAGGCGTTTCAGGTATTCGCTGGCGGATGATAAGCAAAGTTGTTTGATGGCATCCACCTGTTTCAGGCCCCGGGCCAGTTGCAGTACTTCCCTCGGGTTGATCTTCTTCATTGGTATCCGGGAAACCAGCCGTTCAATATCGCCGCACTGTTTAATGTGCTGGCTGAGTTTTGTACGCAGGTCGGTTTCCTTTATCAGCAATTCAACCGTATCTAAGCGTTCATTTATTTTCTGAATATCTTTTAAAGGAAAAACGATCCATCGTTTCAGCAATCTTGCCCCCATCGGCGAAACGGTAGTATCTAAAACGCTCAGCAGTGTATGGTTCCCCTCCGAATTACCAAATATCAATTCCAAATTCCTTATTGTAAAACGGTCCATCCACAAAAAATCATCCCGGTCTATCCGTTGCAGTGAGGTGATGTGCTGCAGGTGGGGATGTTCTGTATCTCTTAAATAATGAATGATGGCGCCGGCAGCGATCATGCCGTTCTTTAGTTCATCCACGCCAAAACCTTTCAGGGAGTGGGTTTGAAAATGTTTCAGCAAGATGTCTTCTGCATAGTTAAAGTCGAATATCCATTCATCTAAGGTGTAGGTGTACATCTTGCTGTTGAAATATTCTTTGAATTTCTTTTGCTGATGCCGCTGAAACACTACTTCGGCCGGTTTGAAGCTTTGCAGCAGCTTGTCTGCATATTCCCGGTCGCCTTCTGCAACGAGGAATTCACCAGTAGAAATATCAAGGAACGCTAAACCATATTGTTCATTCTCGCCAAAATGAACAGCCGCTAAAAAATTATTGGTATGATGTTCGAGCAATTTATCGTTGACGGTGGTGCCCGGTGTTACCATATCCGTCACACCACGCTTTACAATGCCTTTGGCATGTTTGGGGTCTTCGAGCTGATCACAGATGGCCACCCGGTGACCGGCTTTTACCAATTTATGTAAATACGTATCCAGTGCATGATGGGGAAAACCGGCGAGTTCGGAAGAAGAAGCGGCGCCATTATTTCTTTTTGTGAGAGTAATGCCCAGCACTCCGGAAGCCACTACGGCATCCTGTCCGAAGGTCTCATAAAGATCGCCGACACGGAACAACAGGATGGCATCGGGGTATTTTTGTTTGATAGCCCGGTGCTGCTGCATCATTGGTGTATCGGAGGTTGCCGCTGCTTTTGACATGAAGGGCAAAAATAGTCGGTTTACGACCTATTTTGAAATAGTAATTTTGAAGAATAATTGAAATGAAATTGCGCCGGTTATTTTTTTTATCAGTGTTCCTTTTGCTGATTGTTTCCTGTTTCTCCCAAAAAGATAGCTATACCAGGGTGGATAGTTTGATGCGTGAGTACCAGGTGAAAATTAAATCGGAAAAAGATCTATACAAGCTTACCTATTATATCAGAACCAATTTTGAAACGGATTCCCTCAGGCTCAGGGCTGCTTTTATTTGGGTTACCGAAAATATAATGTACGATGTAAAAGCTTTTATTCGTGAAGACCCTTCTGCTGCGCAACTTAATTATGTACTTCGGTATAAAAAAGCCATTTGTGGCGGATATGCCAACCTGTTGAAGTATTTCTGTGATGCTTTTTCGATTGAATCTGAAATTGTGGAAGGTTATGGAAGAACAGGAAGGAGAGATGTTTTTCTGGGTCATCGTTCTCTTCGTTCCAACCATGCCTGGAATACAGTGAAAATAAACGGTACATGGAGATATATAGATGCAACATGGGCCACAGGTGTGCTGGATGATACCAATGAAGACAAGCCTGTATATCGAAAGCAGTTTAATGAAACATATTATTTTACGCCTCTTGAAAAATTCGAGCTCAATCATCTGCCTGAGAAAAAACAACCCCGGTTTGATAATAACAGAACAGATAAACAGGCATTCAAAAAGCTGCCTTTGTTTTTATCTGATTTTTTAGCAGATACCATCCCGGAAGTTTCCCCGGATATTTCATTGATCAGCACAAAAGCAGGGGATACACTGCTCTTCAGATTAAAAACAGAAAAGAGGATCAATGCCCTGTACGCTTTTTCGGATAATCAGGAAAAGGCCTCTTATAGTGGTATATCAAATTACGTTGAGGGTTGGGTTGAATTTCGTTACCCTGTAACAGTCAAAGGCTATTATAATCTCTACATTGGGTACTATTATGGAATTTCGGAGAAATATACGCTGCTCGCTTACAAACTTGAGGTGAAATGATTTCTGATAAATTCTCCCTCCCCCTTGTGTAACCCCACTTCTCCCCGCATCAGTAGAGAAACAATCAACCATCATGAAAAAAATAATCCTGTTCACAGGAATAGCCATTTCCTGTACCCACCTGTATGCCCAAAGCCTGACCCGTGATAACGGGGACACGGCAAGAGTGGATGCCACCATCAACAATGCCACTGTGTATTTCGGTTATGGCGCCGAACTGACACATGAATCCAAAGTGAAAGTGGATGCGAATACCAAAATAATCGTCATCAGCCAGCTGAGCACCAGTGCAGACATTAACAGTTTGCAAATAAGTGTGCCGGAAGATGTGGCCCTGCTTTCGCAACGTTATAGTGTGTTTTATCCTGTAGTGCCTCCCATTGCTAAAACCAGGGAAGTGGAACGAATGGAAGACAGCATCCTATTACTGCAAAAAGAGATCGGCCGTATTGATAACCTGATCGTGATAGACCAGGAAATTTTAACAAAGACCGGTTTGCTGATCGAGACCACCATCAACACCAGCGGTAATAAGACCGTGACCAGTGATGAAGTACTGAAACTGCTGGAATACTACAATGCAAAGATCGAAAAGTCGAAGACCAATATTTATAATCATAACCAGAATATCAATTTGCAGAATATCCGCATCGCAGAGATCAGGAAAAGGATCAACCTGATCACTGCCGTTACACCCATTAAACAAAAACCGTACGGGCAGGTTTTTTTACAGGTAATGTGCAAAAAGGCTGGTGAAATACCAGTGAATCTTTCTTATTACACCACGAATGCCGGCTGGACAGCGGTGTATGATGTACGGGTGAATTCCAAGACCAATAAAGTACGCATGATATATAAAGCATCACTGACACAAACAACCGGGCTTGACTGGAAAAAGACCAAACTTACCTTAAGTACCGGTACGCCCAATTTTGGGGTGACCGCCCCCGTGCTTACTCCCTGGTACCTGCAATTGTATGTGCCCGGCATTTATACCGATCTGCAACGCAGGGCTGCTGCCGGCAATGCACAGCGGAACATGATCCAGTCTTTTGATGATAAGAACCTGGCTGAAGTAGTGGTAACAGGAGCGGATGGGTATTACAAACAGGAAAAAGTAAGAGACCAGACCATTGACCCAAGCACCCTGCAACAATATACCACCCTGAATGAAGGACAGCTGAATACTAATTATGAAATAGACCTTCCGTATGATATTGCCAGTGATGGTCAGCTGAACAGTGTTACCATCAAAGACCAGGAGATCACCTGTGTGCTGAAAAACTATGCAGTGCCGCGAATGGATAAAGAGGCTTACCTGCTGGCAGAAGTGGCCGACTGGCAAAATCTTGATCTGCTGCCCGGTGATGCAAACATCATCATGGATGATACCTATATCGGTAAATCTGTAATTGATCCGAACACAACAGCTGATACACTGAACCTTTCATTGGGCCGGGATAAACGAGTGGCCGTAAAACGATCGTTGATAAAGGAACTCAGCAGCCTGAAAACAAGCGGCAAGGAAAGCAAACAGGTATTCACCTACGAGATATTAGTGAAAAATAATAAAGTGACTGATGTGAACCTGCTGCTGAAAGACCAGTTCCCGCTCAGCAATATCAAAGAAGTGATCGTAACACTGGAAGATGGCAGCGAAGCCATGGTAAATGCAGAAACCGGTGTGCTGACCTGGAAGCTGGACCTGAAACCCGGGGAAAGTAAGAAAATACGGTTCAGTTACAGCGTAAGATACCCGAAGGATAAAAAGATCGTGAATCTGAAATAGGGATTGGAGATAAAGGAGTAAAAGAGGTAAAGAGGGGAGTCTTTCTTTGCCTCTTTTACTTTTTGATCTTTTGGCTTTGGTAGTGTAAGAGGACCGGACTCCAAACTAATCCCCGGAGCATTTTACAATTGCAGTAACTTTAGTATCACAACCGTGATTATGAAAAGAATTCAGCTAGTAATGCCACTGGTACTGTTAGTCATGCAGCTGGCAGGGCAAACCCTTACCTCCTCCAATCTTCCGGTAGTAGTGATCAATACTAATGGGCAGGTTATTCTGAATGATCCCAAGATCATGGCCGATATGGGCATCATTTACAACGGACCGGGAGTGAGAAACAATATAACAGATCCCTTCAATCATTATAACGGAAAGATCGGTATTGAGATCAGGGGCCAGTCTTCCCAGATGTTCCCGATGAAATCATACGGAATTGAACTTTGGGATAATGCGGGTAACTCACAGGACAGGGCTTTATTTGGATTGCCAAAAGAAAGTGATTGGGTTTTGTATGCGCCCTATAATGACAAAACACTGATGCATAATTTTCTTGCCTACACCATGGCAAGAGAAATGGGCCACTGGGCGGCCAACTGCCGCTATGTGGAAGTGGTGATCAATGGCGACTACAAAGGCATATATGTGTTAATGGAAAAAATAAAACGGAATGGTGGCCGGGTAAATATTGCCAAGATCAACTCCACGGATATAACCGGCGATGCTGTAACCGGCGGCTATATTTTTTCCATAGATAAAGAGGCAGATGCCTGGTATTCTGTTCATATACCTCCTTATGGTACTGCAGGGCAGCGGATACGGTACAGCTATGTTTACCCGAAAATAGCTTCTATAGTGCCGCAGCAGCAAGCCTGGCTAAGAAGCTATGTGGATAGTTTTGAAAATGCGCTTAACAGTCCGCAATTCCAGGACATGCAAACTGGCTGGCGCAAATTTGCGGATGAACCTTCCTTCATTGATTTCTTTATCATCAATGAGCTGAGCCGCAATGTGGATGGCTATCGCCTGAGCAGCTATTTTCATAAAGACCGGCACAGTAAGGGCGGAAAAATAGTGGCCGGTCCGGTATGGGATTTTGATTTGGCCTTTCATAATGCGAATTATTGCCGCGGCAGTGATACGAACGGCTGGGCCTACCAGTTTAATATGACCTGCCCGCAGGATTTCTGGCAAATTCCATTCTGGTGGTATAAACTTGAAAATGATTCTGCATTTCAATCCGGTTTGCGTTGCCGCTGGAAACAATTGCGGCAAACCAGTTTAAGTGATAGCAGGTTGAATACGCTTATTGATTCTGTGGTAAGTCTTACCGCAGAAGCAAGGCAACGGCATTTTCAGCGCTGGCCCGTGCTGGGGCAATATGTGTGGCCTAATCCGGAGCCTTACCCAACTACATACAGTGAGGAAATAACCGTATTAAAAGACTGGTTGGCAAAAAGGATCAGCTGGATCAGTTCGGCTATTCCGAATAAAGGGGCTTGTTATGATTATCCGGCCTCTGTACAGGAATCGGTGATCATTGGATCTTATCCTAACCCGGTAGAAAGCCAGTTGTCAATAAATATTAAATCCAAATTTGCACAGCAATTGCAGGTCAGTTTGATGGATGCCATGGGAAGACAAACGGAGCAGCTGACTTATAACTTGAATTATGGCGAAAATTTATTTCAATTTCCGGCTGAACGATGGGCGCCGGGAATATATTTTCTTAACTGGGAGTCTGCAAATGGTGAAAAGGGTACTATAAAGCTGCTAAAGAAATAAAGGGAAGCTGCGAGTGGTGAGTTATGAGTTACGAGCGGGACTCTGAAGAGTTGAAGGTATTTTCATTTTTTGGAAACCGCTCGTAACTCATAACTCATTACTCGTAACTATATTTGCCCCATGCGCAAACTAAGCATGGAAGAACTGGACCGGAAGTCGGTGGAAGAGTTCAGGCAGGCAGTGAAAACGCCGGTGATAGTCGTGTTGGAAAATATCCGCAGCGCTTACAATGTGGGCAGTGTGTTCCGGACCTCTGATGCCTTCCTGGTGGAAGCTATTTATATCATTGGCTATACCTCTCAGCCTCCCCATAAAGAAATAAAGAAGACCGCTCTTGGCGCTGAAGAAACAGTGCTGTGGAAGCATTTTGCCAATTCTGCAGAAGCAATTGCTGACCTGCGGGAAAATGGATACAGTGTGTATGCAGTGGAGCAGGCAGAAGGAAGTTATAAACTGAATGCAATTGGTTTTGATGCTGACGAAAAAATAGCTGTCATTTTTGGAAATGAAAAAGCAGGGGTGGAGCAATCAACAATAGCGCTTTGTGATGGATGTATAGAAATACCGCAGCTGGGGATGAAGCATTCGCTGAATATTGCAACCGCGGCGGGAGTGGTGCTGTGGGAGTTGGTGAGAAACAGATTTTAAAACTAATATTGCCACGGAAACACAGAGTACTGAATTTATTCTGTGTTTCTGTGCCTCAGTGGCTAAAAAGAAATAAATGCCTAAAGTAAAAACCTATCTCTCCCTCATAAAATTCTCCCATACTATTTTCGCAATGCCTTTTGCGTTGATCGGTTTTTTTCTGGGGTTGTTTGAGACTACATCCGTTGTTCCCGGCTGGCATACAAAAATTTTTTCTCCGCAATTTGATTGGGAATTAACAGGCGTTAAATTTATACTCGTTATTCTCTGCATGATCTTTGCCCGCAGCGCCGCCATGGCTTTTAACCGGTACCTCGACAGGCAGTATGATGCAAGGAACCCGAGAACGGCAATAAGAGAGATCCCTGCAGGCATCATTACTCCAAAGAATGCACTGGCATTTACCATCATCAGCAGCCTGTTATTTATTACCTGCACTTTCTTTATCAACCGGCTTTGTTTTTATTTATCGCCCGTGGCATTGGCCGTAGTGCTGGGTTATAGTTACACCAAACGATTTACCCCTTTTTGTCATTTAATTCTTGGTTTGGGATTATCCCTGGCCCCAATAGGAGCTTACCTTGCCGTTACAGGACATTTTTCACTATTGCCTGTTATTTTTTCGCTGGCCGTTCTTTTCTGGGTCAGCGGGTTTGATATCATATATGCATTGCAGGATGAAGAGTTTGACCGGTCGCAACAGCTCTATTCCATTCCGGCCTGGTTGGGCAAGGCCAAAGCGCTGCGGGTGTCGGAGTTCCTGCATTTATTAAGCGTTTCGGCAGTGCTTTGCGCCGGCTGGTATGGAAACTTTGGCTGGCTTTACTTTGTGGGCACAGCCATTTTTATCATCATGCTGGGCTATCAGCATGCTATCGTAAAGCCGACCGACCTGAAAAGAGTGAACCTTGCATTTATGACCGCCAACGGGATTGCCTCAGTTGTTTTCGCCATCTTTGTAATTGCCGATTTATTCATAAATTAAAATTCATCAAACCAATAAAGCGACTTCGGATCAGGAAACTTCATACTTCTAACTTCTGACCTCGTACTTCAAATGCCCCGCATTCTCTCCATAGACTATGGCCTTAAAAGAACCGGCCTTGCCGTTACGGACCCGTTCCAGATAATCGCCACCGGGTTGACCACCGTAGCATCCGGAACATTAATTGATTTCCTGAAAGATTATTTTTCCAAAGAGCCCGTTGAACTGATCATTATCGGCGAGCCCAAAAACTGGGATGATACCGATACACATGCCACCCCTTTGGTGGAAAAATGCATCAAAGACCTGCAAAAAAATTTTCCCGGGATGCCCATAAAAAAAGTGGATGAACGCTACACTTCCAAAATGGCCAAAGACGCCATGCTGGAAATGGGAATGAAGAAAAAAGACCGCCGGAATAAGGCCCTGGTGGATGAGATTGCTGCCACCATCATGCTGCAGGAATATTTAAGGTCGGTTGGTTAATTAGTTAATTGATTGATTAGTTTATTGGTTAATTAGGCAGGGCCGGGTAACTTTGCACCCACTTGTGAACCTGTAAACTTCTCAACTTGATTTTACCTATAGTGGCATACGGCGATCCTGTCCTCAGAAAGATCGCAGCAGACATCACTCCGGACTATCCCGGGCTCTCAAAACTTATTGAGGATATGTGGGAAACCATGTATGCCAGTAATGGGGTGGGACTGGCAGCGCCGCAGGTAAATAAGGATATCCGCCTTTTTGTTATGGACTCCTTGCAGATATTCAATTCCCTCAATGAGGAAGAAAAGGCAGCCTATCCTGGTGATGAAGGCATGAAAGGGGTATTTATTAATGCGCATATTACAGCGCTTGACGGAGAGGAGTGGTCGTACAACGAAGGCTGCCTCAGTATCCCAAAGATCAGGGAGGATATTTACCGGCAGGAGACCGTTACACTGAGTTTCGCTGACGAAAATTTTCAGTCGCATAAGAAAACATTTACAGGACTATCGGCAAGGGTCATCCTGCATGAGTATGACCATATAGAAGGAAAACTGTTCATTGATCATATTTCCCCGTTAAAACGAAAGCTCTTAAAGGGCCGGCTGAATGATATTACAAAGGGAAAAGTAAGCGTGGACTATAAAATGACCTTCCCGGGCTAACCTGATCGGGGGATATTAAATCCCTCAAAAGTGGTATTGTTTGAATCACCCTTATCGGGTAGTTTTACCCTCATAAATGAAGTACAGACAAAGAAAATATTATTTGTTAAAAAGAATCTTCTTTTTATATTGCATTCTGTATTTTTGACAACATTTCAGGTTAAACTCTCTCTTTAGCAAGCAAACCACTATCCTACTAACGGCCCTCTATTAGCCCGTTCCTTATTATTTTTTAACCATTAAACATTCAGCTTATGAGCAGAAAGATTACCCTTTCGCTATTGGCTATCTTCCTGGCCCTTACGTTTACGTCCCGTGCCCAGGTGCCTTCCCTCAATCCTGTAAATGGTGTAGTTCCGGCGATATTAAATACCGCAGGTGGAACGTATGACAATGCATTGTCCTACTACCGTTTTGAATGGAGTTTTGGGGAATTGGTGCTGGTTCAGGCATTTGCGCCGCCAGACAGTTCTGTGCTTGTAACACAGGGGGTATTGCAGCCCTGTACAGATGTGATCCATGATTCACCGTACACACTGCTATTTGAAGATGGCGACTACAAATTATTTCCTAATCCGACAGATGGCGTATTCGAAGTGGACTTTTTTATAAAGACACCCGGATTTATGAGTCTTCAGTTGGTCAATTCCATGGGCCAGGTGCTCGAATCACGGAGCTATCATTATGATGGCTGCTGCCGAATCGAGATGTTTGACCTTACCCGTTATCCCAACGGATTGTATTTCGTGGTGGCAGATCTGAAACCCGATAACAACCGTCCTGGTGATAACCTGGAAGTGATCCGACACAGCGGATTGAAAGTGGTCAAACTGAACGAAAAATAAAAGCCCAACAAACCATAAAACGCAAACAAAAATGAAAAAGATCTTATCACTAATGGCCGTTGTCCTGTTAGCAGCAACAGGCGTATTAGGTCAGGCACCCGGTTTTCTTAACTACCAGGGTGTGGCCCGCAACAGTGTGGGGAACGTAATAAAAAACCAGGGAATCAGCCTGCGTATAACAATCCATGACGGAACAGCAGCAGGTCCTGTTGTTTACCAGGAATCAAGAGGTGCGACAACCAACCCATTTGGCCTGTTTAATGTACAGGTGGGCGATGGTACTGGTACCAATATTACAGGTACCATTGCCGGTGTGAACTGGGCAGTAGGCGCCAAATTCATCCAGGTGGAAATTGACCCGGCAGGTGGAACGAGTTTTATCAATATCGGTACAGCCCGTTTGGCCAGCGTCCCTTATTCACTGTTTGCCACGTTATCCGGCGATATCGTATTGCCATTTAATAAAACACAGGCGGATGCAGGTACATTGTTTAAAATAACCAATTCAGGTGTAGCTACAGGAAGCACGGCCCTCGAGGGTTTAACCAACTCACAGGCTGGTAATGCTGCTGCTATTATAGGTACGGTAACAAACGCTTCTCCCGGTGGATTTTCTTCTGGTGTCAGGGGTGTTAATAACGGTACAGGCGGACTCGGAATAGGTGTATATGGCTCGCAAGCCGGAAGCGGCTGGGGTGTGTATGGTACTACTCCGGGTGGTATTGGTGTACATGGCCAGTCTGCCAATGGATTTGGTGTGTATGGTTTATCTACTTCAGGTGTGGGTGTGTATGGTAACAGCACCAATGGAAATGGTGGTTTATTTGAAGTTACCAACGCAGCAAGCACTGCTGATGCCTTACGGGCCACTACAGCCGGTACAGGTGCCAGCTGGGCCATCCGTGGTATCAGTTCCGGAACCAATGGTGCCGGTCTGTTTCAGCAAACCAATGCAACAAATACAGCCAATAACCTGCAAAGTAACCAGGCGGGTCTGGGCCGTGCCGGTTTATTTAATGCTACCAATCCGGCCAGTACTGCCAACGCCGTTGATATCAACGTGGTGGGTACGGGTTTTGGCTTAAGGGTCGCCAGCACTAACGCAGCGCCAAGAGCAATACAAACAGTAGGAGCTGTTCAATTTACAGGACTGGGTGAAGCAAATAATTTTGTCTTCAGATCAGATGCCACAGGTAGCGGTACCTGGGTTGATCCTGCGATTTTATTACCAGGTGCAAATTTTTGGTCACGTACAGCACCTAATCTTTATACAACGACCTTGTCTGATATCGTGGGAATTGGTACAGCCACTCCTTCACACAAACTTACGGTGCAGCATGGCGGAAGCACAGGTATAAGTGTTACCTCAACCTCCGGATTTTCTGTGGTTGATATCAATGCAGCCAGCGGTGATGCCGCATTGCGTTTTGGTAATGCCGGTGTGAATCAGTGGAACATGCGTAACCGTCCGGGTGACAACTACCTGGAGATATTTGAATTAGGTGGTGGCGGCAGCCGTGTAGTTATCCAGGATGCTACAGGTAACGTAGGTATTGGTGAAACTGCCAACCCTACTTACAAATTAGATGTGCTGCATGGTGGTTCTACTGGTATCCGCAGCCGTTCTTCTTCTTCTTTCTCTGTAGTGGATATAGACGCTGCAAGTGGTGACGCTGCACTGCGTTTCCAGTCAGCAGGGGTAGGTCAGTGGAATACCCGCAACCGCCCTGGTGATGATTACTATGAAATATTTGAATTAGGTGGTGGCGGCAGCCGCGTTGTTATCCAGGATGGTACTGGTAACGTTGGTATCGGTGAAACAGCCAACCCTACTTATAAATTAGATGTGCTGCATGGCGGTTCCACTGGTATCCGCAGCCGTTCTTCTGGCTCTTTCTCTGTAGTAGATATTGATGCAGCCAGTGGTGATGCTGCTTTACGTTTTGCAAAAGCAGGTGTTAACCAGTGGAACATCCGCAACCGTCCTGCTGATGACTACCTCGAGATATTTGAACTCGGTGGTGGCGGCAGCCGCGTTGTTATCCAGGATGCTACTGGAAACGTAGGTATCGGTGAAACAACCAGCCCTTCTTACAAATTAGATGTGCTGCATGGCGGTGCAACAGGTATCCGCAGCCGTTCTTCTTCGTCCTTCTCTGTTGTGGATATTGACGCACAAAGTGGTGATGCTGCCCTGCGTTTCCAGAAAGCCGGAGTAAACCAGTGGAACGTACGTAACCGTCCTGCTGATGATTACTTTGAGATATTCGAATTAGGTGGCGGTGGTAGCCGGGTGGTTATTCAGGATGCTACGGGTAACGTAGGTATCGGTGAAACAACCAGCCCTTCTTATAAATTAGATGTACTGCATGGCGGTGCAACAGGTATCCGCAGCCGTTCTTCTTCGTCCTTCTCTGTTGTGGATATTGACGCACAAAGTGGTGATGCTGCCCTGCGTTTCCAGAAAGCCGGAGTAAACCAGTGGAATACCCGCAACAATCCTGCAACTGACGACTACCAGATATTTGAACTCGGTGGTGGTGGTGAAAGGATGAGGATCGATAATACAACCGGTCACGTTTGGGTTAACCAGGATTTTGATGTGGTAGGGGTTAAGAACTGGGCTATTGATCACCCGCTTGATCCTGAGAACAAGATACTTCGTCACGTAGCATCAGAAAGTAATGAACCGATCAACTTCTACAGCGGTAATGTTGTTACCGATGCAAGCGGAAAGGCTACCGTTACACTTCCTGACTATTTCGAAGCAATTAACAAAGATCTGCGTTATCAATTGACTGTGATTGGCACTTTCGCACAAGCAATCATCAGCAAAGAAGTTAGTAATAACAAGTTTGAGATCGCTACTAACCAGCCTAACGTGAAAGTGAGTTGGGAAGTAAAAGGTGTTCGTAATGATGCACGCCTCCGCAAGCATCCTTATGTTGCCGAGCAGGAAAAGAGAGCTGTGGACAAGGGTAAATACCTTGATGCAGATGCTTATAACCAACCTATGAGCAAAGCTGTTGGCTATGATGGTAATATCGAATCTTCTTTGAATGACTTGAAACCTGCTGCTAAGAAAGCTGCTCCTTCAACAACAGGTGGCAGCCTTGATCAGCCTGCTATAGTTCCTCCTGTTGCTAAACCAACTGTTGAAAAAGGCGGAAGCACACAAGATGTTCCTGCTACTAAAACAGATAAACCAACTCCTGCCACAAAAGGCGGTAGCCTGGATGAAATGCCTAAGCCTGCAGAAAACAAAAAGGCTTCAACAGATCCAGGAAGCACTAAAACAGAATAAGGAATTTTTAAGTGTACGTTTTTATCAAGAAGGCCTTCGGGCCTTCTTTTTTATTGGGGATGCTTTACCTGCCCGTGTTGATTCCGTTGCTGTTTCTCCGGCAATCATGCCCCGGCGGCGACTAACGGGTGTGTTTGTCTATTGCAGGGATCTTCTTCTGAACCGATAACACACAGCAGGGTAGCAATGAGATCGCCTGAACAGACGGCAGTAACAGAGGAATAAAAAAAGAGGATAATCATATCCTCTTTTTTTATTCATTTAATTTAAGCAATTACCCTTTTGGCTTTACCGGGGGCTTGGCAGGAGGCTTAGTTCCACCTTTCATCTTGCTTTCACATATATCCAGGTTTTGTTTTGCACCCGCAAACTGGGGAAACAAAGTCAGTGCCTGTGTGAAATAAGCTTTGGCCTGCACATAATTCTTACCATCCATTTGTAGTACACCCAGCAGGTTAGCTGATGCCGCATGTAAAGGCACCGCCTGCTGGTTGCCATCTACGAGCATAAAATTGACACCTATATTTTTACTGTTCGTATCTGCTATTACTGTTTTGGCAGATAACTCACATTCAAGATTACGCTTAAGCTGGTATTGGTCAACCGCCAGCTTATAAATGTGATAAGGGCTTTTTGTTTTTGGAACCACCTGCTCATATAAACCTACGGCAGTTTTTGGATCCCCTAATTCATCATAGCACTCTGCAGCCCGGGCCATAGCTTCTGCATTATCAGGCTCGGCTTTATATACTTCCTGTGCAAGCAAGAGGGCACTGTAATATGATTTAATACCAAAATAGAGCATGGACAACGTGTCTTTGTAGGCAATATTATTATCAACAGCCAGGTAGCCATGTAATGCATTAATGGCTGCGTTGGGATCATTGTAGGCAAGACCCTGGTTATACATTTTCAGGTAATGCTTTTTCATCGCATCAGCATCCTGAGCACGGGATGATACAGCAGCAAGAACAAGGAAGACAAGCGGGATAAGTTTTTTCATCTTTATGGTTTTAATATTTGGCTCTAAAATAGCTGTTTCCAAGCTATTTTTTACAGGATTAAGGAGTGAAAATAATAATTTGCAGTATGATACTCAGACTATTGACGTGCCTGTTGCTGTTAGCCGCTTTACGCACCGCCGCTCAGGAGGGTTTGCCACCGGCAGCTTCTTCGAAGGAGGATTCGCTGGATACAGAACGTCTTTCAAAAATGATCAGCTTATCGGAAGCGGTTGTCAGGACCGACCTGAACGTACCCCGCTTTATTGAGCAGGTAAAAAATGATACCACCTTTTATAAGGCGTTCAAAAACCTGCACCTGCTTGGCTACACTTCCTGGAATGATGTACGGATAAAGGATAAAAAAGGGGGGATCAAAGCCTCATTACTAAGTAAAACAAAACAACACCGGGAGGCCGGTTGCCGTACCATGGAAATTCTTAACGAAAAAACTTCCGGAAATTTTTATGATGAGAACGGCGCATATAATTACAATACTGCGGAAATGTATGCCGGGCTTTTTTTAACTAAAGGCAGGATCTGCGGTGAAACCAATATTGTAAAAGGAGTTGACTTTAAACCAAAGGCCCAAAGTGGTATGGAGAAGCATAAGGAACAACTGAAGATGCTTTTCTTTAACCCCGGGAAAAAAATACCCGGCATACCATTTATCGGGAGCAAGATTAACATCTTTGACCCGGATAAAGCAGATAAGTATGATTTTATAATCGATTTTGGTGAGTATGAAGGACAATCCTGTTATGTCTTTTCAATTAAAGTAAAAAGCGATCTCACCAGCAGTGACAAGAACAGCATTGTAATTGACAGCATGATCACCTGGTTTCATGCAAAAACAATGGAAGTGCTGGCCCGGAATTATGACATGAGTTATGATGCGGGAGTGTACGACTTTGATGTGCACATGGAAGTGCAAATGACAAAATTCGGGGAGTACCTGGTACCTAAATTATTGCGGTATATCGGCAACTGGGATGTGGTTTTTAAGAAAAGAGAAAGAGGGTTGTTTACGGCAACGCTTTTTGATTTTACCCGATAAACAGTTACACACTGCCGACGGACCCGGCATATTTCCTCCATTTTTCAATCACCTGCGCTATATCATCCGGGAGCGGGGCCTCAAAAAATACCTCTTCGCCGGTGGTTGGGTGCACAAATCCTAATGTTTGCGCATGCAGCGCCTGTCGCTTGCAAATAGAAAAGCAATTATCCACAAACTGTTTGTATTTACTGTAAACCGTTCCTTTTACTATTCTGTCACCTCCATAAAAATCATCATTAAAAAGCGGATGCCCTATATATTTCATATGAACCCGTATCTGGTGTGTACGGCCGGTTTCCAGCACACACTGCACCAGTGTTACATAGCCAAATCGTTCAATCACCTTGTAATGTGTAGTAGCATCTTTGCCATGATCACCCTCCGGGTAGGCTTCAAATAATTTTCTGAAACGCAGGTTGCGGCCAACATGGGCAGATATGGTTCCGGTATCATTCACCATATCACCCCAAACCAATGCTACGTATTGCCGGTTGATGGTATGGTCAAAAAATTGTTTAGCCAGGTGACGCATGGCTTTATCCGTTTTTGCAAGTACCAGCAAGCCACTGGTATTTTTATCTATCCGATGCACCAATCCAAACCGCGGAAGCACCTCTTCTGAAATAGAAGGATTTTGTTGTTGCAGGTAATACGACACACCATTGAGTAAGGTGCCTGTGTAGTTGCCACTTCCCGGATGCACTACCATGCCCGCCGGCTTATTGATTATCATCAGGTCGCTGTCTTCGTACACAATATTCAGCTCCATTTTCTCCGGCACCACATCGGTTTCTTCCGGGCTCATATCAGAATAAACGATAACTGCATCCAGTGGTTTTATTTTATAATTGGACCGCACCTCTTTTCCATTTACAAGCACCATACCGCTGCTGATGGCCTGCTGCAATTTATTACGGGTGGCGCCTTCTATTCTTGCCATCAGGAATTTGTCAATACGAAGGGGTTCCTGCCCTTTATCAATGATAAGACTGAACCGTTCATACAGTTCATCGTTGGTATCCTGGATGTCCTGGTTGTCTGTTTGTAGATCTTCCGGCATAGCCGCAAAGGTAACGGATGGGTTTTTGTCGGTAAATTTGTCTTTTCTATGGAAAAGCAATCGATCATTTTCAGGGATTTGGGCGTAATGGACTACCAGTCAGCCTGGGATTACCAGGAGCAATTGCTGCAGAAGAACGTTGCAGTGAAGTCGGTAGCATATAGTCATGAATCTGCGATCAGTAGCAAACTCCCCACTCCCCACTCCCCACTCCCCACTCTCCACTACCTTCTCTTTGTGGAGCATCCCGCCGTTTACACGTTGGGAAAAAGCGGTAATAAGGAAAATGTACTCATCGGTGACGAGGAGATGAAACAACAAAACATACAGTTTTTCAATACCAACCGCGGCGGT
>CAYUCU010000020.1:0-32050 GCA_964443345.1 uncultured Chitinophaga sp. | reverse complement strand
CTTTTAGTTATAAATTTAGCTTCAGTTGCCGGGCTGACACAGCAACAATTCCAGCCCTGCGGCAAGCCTCGAACGTTAGATGCCATCTAAATTTCCTTCACTTGAAAATTCAGATTAACGATACAAATTATTCCTATTACAAAAGGATATATGAAATAATCTGGTCTCATTTTAGAACGTCCTTTCCTCCTGAAATTTTGAGTGACGACAGCGACCCAGTTTCAATTCTAAATAGATGGGAACAAAAAAACAAGTCAATTGCGAAGCGAGGTCTCAAGGCAGGGTTACAAGACCTTATTTCATGGATTAAAGAATTTCCCCAAGATTTAAGGAGTTCGATCGATAATGACCTAGCTGTAAATGAACTTCCCAGTCTGCAGGATTTACAAGGACTTGTCAAAAAAACCATTGTGCGAGTGTTAAATCGGCAAAAAATAAACAATTTGGAGGAATACTATATAGTAAAGGAGGAAGTAATTGACGAAACTTCAGATATTATAGACGACGATAGGGGTCTTCTTGACAAATTGCTTGCAGAATTCGAATCTTCTAAAAATAAGAAAAACGGCATCTAACATGCGGGTTGGTTATATGGCGGCTTTACGAATATATTCTCATCTTCATATCTTTACTCAGCAACAGTTCAGGCTAACGGAAAACCCGCCTTTGCTAAAGCTTCGGCGGATAAAACGGAATATCGCCACATCGCCAGGCCCGGACGTTATATGCCACCTTATGTAACTCCTCCGATAATCGCATCATTTAGTAAATCTTGCAATGATTAAGAATCTCTACCTACTGATTTTTGGTATTTTAATTTTTACATCCTGTAAAGTCACAGAGAAAGACGCCGTTGGTTCCTTCAAATTAGACAAGTTTCCCAAGACAACACTTAAGATTAATACAGACCATACATTTGAGTTCGTAAAAAATAATCCCAATCCATACCTACATCCATTTGACCACACAAATCAATATTATTCAATTACAAAAGGCAATTGGAAAACAATTGACAAAAAAACAATTTCGTTGACAAGTCAAAGCGACACGCTGGTTTATCCTTTGGTCATAGTTCGAACTCAGCCACCGAGAGATAAAGAGTGGTCGTATTTCTCTTTTTATGATGCCGATGGTGACACAGTCAAAATTCTTTATGTTCAATATACTGACAATTCAATAAAAGCAGCATTACATCGTTCAATGGACTATTGTATGGAAGACTTAACGAAAAGAGATACCCTCGAATTTCATTTTTATGGTTACAGACCTTACACATTGATAAGGGGTCAGAAGAAAAATCAAGACTACAGTATCACCTTGAAACCGGCATTTCAACCAAACTTCTTTAGTGAGACAGAATTCAGGATAAAGAGACATCATTTAATTGATATTAAAAGACACGGCAAATTCAAAAAAACGAAAAGTGGCATATAACATGAACTGTGTAAAAACCCAAACAAACTCTGATCTTTAGTAACTTTACTCAGACGCTTCGGTTGGGGCAGGCTCAGTCCCGACCGAAGCGTCGGGATTCGGGTCTGATGACTCTGACCAGAACCAGACTCCGGCATTACGGACGAATATAAAATTCACCACCATCGGCCCGCAGGGTCCTTTGGACAATACCAGGCCGTGGGGCGCCATTACATTGAACATTTAAATGATTGTAATTTTTGAATCCGCTATGTGCATAAAGAACTGTTTTATGAAAAGAATAATAGCTTTTTATATACTCTTTCAGATATCAAATGCTTGCATTGGACAAGATAAAAAAGTTCGGGTGCCGATTAATAACCCAGGCAATCAATTTGAGTTAGTTGGGCAATTAGGAGAAAAAATGGGTACAACTTTAACTGTCCGGGGAATCATCGTTGAAGGACCTTTTAAGGGTGATGAAGGGGGACCAAACCTTGTGGTACAGATGATTAATGATTCATCAATTCAAGAATTGATTCAAATCCCCGTTTCCCCATATTTTAGTGAATTTGGTAATACTGGTGGTATTTATACACTTCCAGAGCTTAAAACAGGTTCTACCTATCGTTTGAGGGTTTATGAAACAGGCGGGTTCGTTGGTACACCATGGGAAGCTTATAAAGAAGCCGGGCTCATCTTACAAACTTCGGGATTTCATTTCCGGAATAATTTAGTTGTGATCTCAGGAGAAAAAATTGACTCTGTTGAGTGGTCGCCGGTTAACTTTTTAGGGCGAAATGCACTTCTATCAGGAAGAGCGCAAAACGAAAACGAAATTGCGGTGATAGTGACTTCAAAATGGAAATTGAGATTAGTCGGTTCCAGGAAATGGACAAACTCAGAAATTGGAAAACTCGCAGAGGTCTATGGAATTATTAAGCAAACTGAAACAAACGGTGTCTATGATGTTGAGAATGGGAAACCCCGCCTGGTAAAACTGGAGGATCAACTTGGCAGAACTGTTAGGTTGCGGGGTAAAGCTATTAACTTTAACCAATATTGGTGGTTTAACTATCGTGGTACTGATATTTATGTAGAAAACATGATGAATCTACCTAACTGGACAGGACGAAATTATTTGCGGGCAATGGAAATATCCGGAATACTTGAACAAGCAGAATTGCCCGACCTCAATGAAATCAGAATGATAGAGAATCCTCCGCATAAATTGCATTACATAGTACGTAAAGCTAGTTGGACACCTATTACAGAGTTGTTATCGCCAGAGGTTCATTTTGAAATTGAGGACTGAACAACTAAATAACGGCGCCCAACATGAACCATTTAAAAAACCAAACAAATTCTGATCTTTAGTAACTTTATCCCGATGCTTCGGCTGGGGCAGGCTCAACAGCCCGTAGTGTCCGGTGAGCAGTCCGGGGTAACTTAACAGGAATACCGCCACATTGCCAGGCCCTCACGTTGTAGGCAAAGCTAACTGACAACCATATGAGAATTGGACATAGATACTTATCGTGGGACAGTCATCCAAAGATCATCAAACCTTTACGGAACATTCTTGACAGACATAATATTTCATACAAGTACAAAGAAGATCTTAATTCCATCATACCATCTTTTAAGTACTTTATCGAGTTTTACTTATATGAGGACAACCCAAACTTTCACAATGCAAAGAACGAAGTTGACAAATATAGTATTGAACCGCAAATAGGGACGTACTATGAAAAAACTGATATTGACAAGGCAAAATGGTTTATAGTATCTACAGGAGAATATCAATATCCACAACCGGAAGAAAATTTCGGCTACTTGAAAGCCACATTTAACTTAGATCATTATTGCAGCCATTGCGGGGTTGGCAAAATTCAAAATGCTCCATTCAGACTAAGGACGGAACCAAAGCAGCAAAGCAATCAATTTTGGGGGCTTCATTGGGAATTTGAACCAATTTTTCTCAGGCAAGAGGCCAAAAATATTTTGGAAAAAGAACAAGTCCAGGGAATAAGGTTTTCGCAACCTGTTTTACACAAAAAGAATACCGCTATTGAAGGCTTTTACCAACTTCACATTGACACCGTCTTAAATAAGGGATTTGACAATTATAACACAAAGACAATTACCTGTAAGATCAATAATGAGGAAAGCAATAATTCAGATCCAGGTTTACACTGCTGTGGCCGATCAAAATTTCATCATCCAATGATAGGCGGCTATCTCTTTAATGAGATAATCTTTAATCCGGCTCATGACATTGTTCAGAGCTATGAACACTTTGGCAGCGGTGCAAGTGCAAACAGACTTCAAATTGTTTCAAAAAGGTTTAAACAATTAGTGGACAAAGGCAAACTGAAAGGATTGTCATTTACTCCTATTGTGCATGAAAGGCTTAAACGATAGAAGCCCTGCCTGCAACATGAACTGTGTTAAAAGCTAACCAAACTCTGATCTTTAGTAACTTTACTCAGACGCTTCGGTCGGGGCAGGTTCAGTCCCGGCCGAAGCATCGGGATTCGGGTATGATGACGCTGACGAGTATCAGACTCCGTCAGAGCTGACGAATCACGGAACCTGCCTGCTGGCAGGCAGGTATCAGCACAACTTGTCCCGGCTTATCCGGGAGCAGAAAGCCCTGAGCGTAAGCTGAAATGCTTTCAAAGTTGTTTCTATTCGAAAAATTATATTACACACTTATTGTACCAAGCAGTCTGATTACAGAATTATATCGGAGATAATTTACTACTAAAAAAGACAAAGTTTACATGAGAACTGCATTTTACATCTTCATCTTAAACAAACTATCAGCATCCTGTTCGAGTGTAATTTCTAACCAGCCATATTCTATTTTTGGGTTTTCCGGAAACAGTTTCTTTCCATCCAGCCTTTCTTCAAATACCACTTTGTTTTTGTTCTGCGGCTTTGGAAGGATCAAATAACTGCCTATAGCATATTCCTGCATCATATCTGAAATCATACTGCCGGCACTCAGGCCTTTAGACATATTCATCATAGTACTTACCTGTGATGGGGAAGGTGTTTGTCCTGTGGCATAGTTTTTTTTAAACTCCTCCGCCTGTCTTTTCATTTCTTCCATCTTTTTTTCCATTTCTTCCTTATTGGCTTCTTTTTTCAACCGGTCAATATCCATAAAACACCCCAACAGCACATTGCTCATATAAGGAGCATCCATTGGACCGTATTCAGGAACAATCCAGGTTTCTTTTCCATCTGGCCGGAAAGAGGTTATCATTGCGGTATCATTTCCATTATCGCAAAAATCAATACGCAGCTTGGGTGGGGGAGATTTCCATTTTTTTGTTCCTGCATACACGATTTCCTTTCCTTCTCCCTCCATTTTTACATCTGTCAGATCAAACTGCATGTGTTTTTTCTCCGGGTCCGGGCCGAGCAATACCCATTTTAACCGGCAGGTGGTTTTGGAGGCTGAATCTAATACTGCGGCGAAATAATTATCACCTTTCAGCTCCGCCAACTGCATAAAATTTGAGCCTGATAATTTTCCGGATACTTTGATGTTTAATTTAAAAGAATTTAAATTTATTGCCTTTTCAAATATCTTCATGTTATCAATATCCTTATCACTGCCTCCCATAAGCATGTATTGCCGGAAACAACTTAATATAAGCCCGGGATTCAAAGCAATAGTGTAATCCTTTTCATCAACAGCTTTATCGAGGTATGTAAGAAAGTTTTTTAATGCAGACGAAACAACACTCATTTTCAATGCATTTTCATCAGAATCATCAAATCCCAATAACTGTCTTGTCCGCTCCATGCTTAATGCAGCCGGTACTGCTGATCCAATACGAAGCGGGTCATTTCCATACCTGTCCATAAGCAGGTTAGCCTTTTTCCCCATTCTTTTCATAATGAACTTAATTGTCGAGTCTGTTATATTATCCCCATCCAGTTCTGATTCCCGGCCTGACAGTTGCCTTGCCCGTTCTATCGCTAATAATTTTCCGAGCAATTTGCTTTCCTCCCCCTGCAATTTTTCGTGAAACTCCGCATATGCTTTCTTATATCTTTCTTTTATTCCATTATCACATTGAGAACAATACCGGTAATCTTTTTCAGGTGGAGTGGGCACTTCTATATTTTCGTTTTGATGCTTCCTGATATAATCCCGGCACTCCTGGTATATTAATTCCTGTTTAATTTTCAATTGCTCAATGGTTTCCTCAAAAATATTTTTCCTCCCGGTTAATTGAGGTGCAGACGGTTCAGCAAACCCGGGTATCTCATCAACTTTCATGGTGTTTGATAATGCGCTGGCATATACTTCTTTTACATCATCATAAGATTCTTTCAGTGGCTTTGCATAATAAGGCGCTACAGTTCTGGGTAAACCACCCACCAGTTTCTGCATCATCTCATTCATCCGCTGATCCGTTCTATTTATTTCGGCAAGCATATTGTCCAGCTCCTTTCCCGTTCCGCTTTTACTTACCTTTTTCAGGGTTCTTTTAGCTGGGTTGTAGCTAACTGTATCACCTGGTGGTGTAAGCAAAACATTTTCCTTAACTTTTTTGCCCTTGTAAAAAAACAGGTGATAAGTAGTGTCTATCTTATTTTTTTGCGCTGCACTTTTTTTATGAAGTACAGCTGTGGCGAGTAAAAAAAGTAAAAGGGGCAATATTTTTTTCATCATTGATAAAGTTTAATGCCTGCTTGATGGCAGACAGGGTTCGTAGTTTTAATTCAATTCTTTCAGCCATTCCTGTACAAATGTTCTGGCGGTTTCTGTTACTTCTTTGCCTGCACGGAAAGCCATTTTCCATTGCCCGCTTTTCCCTTCATATTTAGGGTTTGCGAAATATTTTTTCCCGTTTCTTTCTGTGAGTTGAGCATTGTAATCAATGTCTTTGGTTACTTCTAAAAATTTAAAAAGCCTTGTTTTTATTAATTGCAAACTGCTCTCCGGGAAATCGGTTTCCCATTGTTTCAAAGATTTCAGGTATTCATCATTTCTCCACTTGAAATTATTTTGCTCGCCCTGCCAGGCCGCTTCAACCATTTTACTGTCAGGTGATTTGTAATCTTCCAACTGTTTTTTCTGCACAGGAATTTGTTCACCCAATGTTTTCTTTACGTTAGCATCTGCTGTTGCGGCAATCACCTTCTCTATATTACGTATTCCCTGCTCAGCATCATTTATATATTTATTCCTGATGCTCTCTTTGGTTTTCATGGGTTCCGGCGGCAGCGGCTTTATATTGGTCCTGTACTTTTCATATTCTTTTTGAAAGCCCGGTGTAGTAATATATTGCCTTGTATAGTTGAGCAGGTCGGTGGTTACGGCTGCCCTGTTGCCCAGCGCAATGTTTTTTGCATTCCTGGCGCCGTATGAGAACAGGGCGCCCTGTAAGAAACTACTGGTGATGCTTGTTTTCCCATCGGGCTCTGATATGCCCAACTGTTTCCACAAATTATCCGTGATCCTTTTTGTAGTGTGGCTCATGAAGAAGAAGCTGCTCATGATAAGGATAGTTGCCGTGGCGGCTATTCCTGCTAAAAGTTTACGTGTCATAAAAATTTAATTTTGAAGATTAATGATGTCACAAATATCTTCATCGGAACAAGCCGCTGCAATCACATAACCGGGTATAAGAGACGAATCAAAAAGGGGCTAAGAATGGGTATGCCACATAAATATGTGGTTTTGGAAATTGAATGATAAAGAAACAGTGGTAGTTGTCTAATTTTGAGAAACTGAAAAGCATTACCAATGCCGGGTTTAAAAAAATATTTGATCTTTCAGCTGCTCTTTATTTTATTATTTGGTAAAAACTCATTTTCCCAAAGCAGAGAAATTATTTTTAGTCATGATACGAAAGAAAATGGACTGGCGAGTTCAAGAGTAAATGCCATGCTGAAAGACAAGAAGGGTTTTTATTGGGTAAGTACTGTAAATGGATTGCAGCGGCTTGATGGTAACCATTTAGTTACTTTCAGACATGATCCGGCCGATTCCACTTCGTTACCCAATAATGAAATGGGTTTTGTTTTAATGGAAGACAGTAAGAACAGGTTATGGATACATACAGAGTCGGGCCTGTGTATTTATCAGCCGTTAAAACGTAATTTTAAGAAAGTAGATTTTAAAAAACAGGGAGAAGAGGCTTTTGCTATTACTTCTTTTTTTCAGGACAGTCATGGGATGATCTGGATGACTGTTCCGGGCGACAATCTTTATATGCTGGATACAGTGAAAAATAGTTTCCGCATCTATACAACAGCATGGCCTGAATTTCCAGCAAAAATTTTGAGTATAACTGAAGATAAAACCAACGGCTATTTCTGGTTGAATACAGAAAAAGGAATCGCCGTTTATGACGGAAAAAAGAAAGAATATTATCATCAGGGCTACAACCCAAAAGGGATTCAATATTTTACAGGATCTTCCAATTTTTCTCATCCTGATTTTATCTACGTTGATAATAATGATATCCTTTGGGTGCAAAACAAGAAAAATGAAAAAATTGGTTTAACCTGCCGGTATAATATAAAAACTAATGAACTCATCACAGTACAAAATAAAGACAATGCATTTGGCGGTTTTCTTACAGACGCTTCCGGAACCACCTGGGCATATGGATATAGTTTAGCCCGATATGACAAAAAAACAAACCGCTTTGTTGAGATCGCCAAAAAGAGAGAGAGTCAGTTTGGTATTGACTTTAATGAAATACAAAATATGTATGCTGATGATGAAAATAATATTTTTATCATGACAGATATGGGTTTATATACCTGTAACCCCGGTCAGCAAATTTTTACCACACTCAATATTATAACAACTGCATCAAGGCCAACTGATGATGTGAACATTAACGGGTTTGTTGAAGTTAATGATGGCCATGTGATAGCACTGGGCCGTGGCGGAAAAGGGTTGTATTTTTTTGATACTGCATTTAACCAATCTGATTACCTGTATGGTTATAATCCATTAAAACTCCCAGACAATAACTATTTATCATCGTGGTGCGGATTACAGGATAGCAAAGGAATAATCTGGATTGGTTGTGAAGCAGGCCGCATCCTGGAGTTGAATCCTTCAACAAACAAGGTTGTAACTCTTCATATACCTGAACTGGAAGACGGGACCATCCGAAGTATAACTGAAGATAAAAATGGGAATATATGGATAGGTACCAATAATGGTATAATCGCAAAGTGGAACAGGGCCACTTCCATCTTTAAACAAATTGTTTCTTCTGCGAATAATCGTTTCCTGGAATGGGTGCTTCGTATTTTTCCCGGTTATGAAAATGATTTATGGGTGGCTACTACCGGTGCAGGTTTGCTGCGGATTGATCTGTCGGCAGACAAAATAGCAGAGCAATTTTTACCTGATAATAGTTCTCAAAGCATAGGAAGTTATTATGTGGTGGATATAGTACCCCTAAACCAAAATACTTATGCAATAGCTACAGAAAGCGGTATTGATTTATTTGACTGGCGCAAAAAGGCATTTTCACACATTACCGAACTGGATGGAATGCCCTCTACCGGAATTTACAGTATGATGAGTGATGACCGGGGGAACCTTTGGTACACTTCTATTGATGGATATTCAAAAATTCATCTTTCTGATAAAAGAATTAAGAATTTCAATTATAAAGATGGAATAACTACTGAAGATTGTCAGACGGAAGCTGATTATAAATATGCAAATGTTGCCCGGTTAAAAAATGGTGTTATCCTTTTTGGAAATCCCCGTGGTTTTATCAGTGTTAATCCTGCTTCGCTGGATGAAACTATTGTTCCTGCTGATCCCCTAATTACAGGGTTCCGCATTTTTAATAAAAGTCTTTCTGTTGACAGTTTATTTCAGCACGGAAATAAAATTTGGCTCACCTATGCTCAGAATTATATCACCATCGAGTTTGCCTCACTGAAAAATATATTCAACAACCGAGCGGGTTATGCTTATATGCTTGAAGGTTTTGATAAAGATTGGGTATCAGGTAATAACAATTATGAAGCGACTTATACTTATTTGCCCGGCGGCACTTATACTTTTAAAGTAAAATGTATTTCAATAGATGGAGTACCTGCAAAAAATTCTGTCTCATTTATTATTCATGTCAAGCCACCTTTTTACAAAGCCTGGTGGTTTTATACTTTGATTAGCCTCTTTGTTTTTTCCGTCATTTATTTTATCTACAGGCAAAGGATAAATAAGCTATTGGCGGTGGAAAAACTAAGAACAAAAGTGGCAAGAGACTTACACGATGATATGGGGAGTACACTGAGCACCATCAATATTCTCAGCACGATGGCAAAGACCAAAGTGGCGGAAGACCCTGTCAAAACAAGCGAATATATTGGTAAAATAAGTGATAACAGCCAGCGGATGATGGAAGCCATGGATGATATAGTGTGGAGCATCAAACCTGCCAACGACAGTATGCAGAAAATAACGGCAAGGATGAGAGAGTTTGCCACAAGTATATTAGAAGCAAAAGATATAGAACTGGATTTTAAAGTAGATGAAAAAGTAAATGATATAAAACTGAACATGGAAGCAAGAAGAGATTTCTTTCTCCTATTTAAAGAAGCACTAAATAATGTAGCAAAGTACTCACATTGTTCTAAATGTATTATTCATACCTCATTGCATCAGCACAGGCTTTTACTGGATGTTAAAGACAATGGAGTTGGTTTTGATGTAAACAAAGCTGACAGTGGCAATGGTTTATCTAATATGCAGAAAAGAGCAGAGGCATTAAAAGGAAGGGTGTCTATTCAATCAAGACAAGGAGAGGGAACAAGGGTAACGCTGAATTTGCCGGTACAGTAAATACACATGGTTATGTGATTGCCTGGCAATACCTGCTGAGATAATTTTACATTCTAAATTATTTCAAATGGGAAAAGGTAATACGGCCAGAATTATTTCTTTCATTCTTTACTTATCTTTTTTTGTTTACAGCTCAGGCTATGGACAAATAAAATTGACCACTGCACAATGGCAAAGTGATTTAAGTTATCTGCAAAAGAAAATTCACAGTGATTATTCCAATCTCTTTCGCAATGTTACTGCCAAACAATTTGACAGCGCTGTTGCTGTGCTGAAAAAAGATATTCCTCACTTAACAGAAAATGAGATAAGGGTTGGTTTTATCCGGCTGATAGCTATGTTTAAGATCGGACATACCGGGGTATATTTCTATGCCGGGGAAAATGAAGAAAGCCTGAAACCGATGTTTCATTTTTACCCTTTTACCATTTCTCTTTTTAGTGATGGATTGTACATACAGAATATTGATGAAAGATATAAAGAAGCCGTGGGCGGACGGGTTATTAAAATTGGGAGTGATGCCACGGATATTGTTTTGAAAAAAATACATGACGTTATCCCCTGTGAAAATGAACAGTACTTTAAAAACAATCTTCATTATTACCTGCGGCTTCCTGAAATATTGCAGGCATTGAAAATTACCGGTAATGCTGAAACGGTTGCACTGACTTATCTTAAAGACGGAATTGAAAATAAAATTGAGATAAAAGCGCAGGATTGCCCGGAAGATGCCTGGTATGATGGCATCTATCTGCCGAAGGGATGGGTGGATGCGTATGATGATTTCAAAAAGCCTGCTTCTGCACTTTGGCTGAAGGAGCCCGGTAAACTGCGCTACTTTGAATACCTGAAAGAAAGCAAAACAGTTTATGTCCGTCATGTTGCTGTAGTGGAAAGAGGCGATGAAACTATCAAGGATTTTTTTGAAAAAGTGTTTCGTTTTATTGACAGCAATGAAGTGGACAAATTTGTACTCGACATCCGCATGAACAGCGGAGGAAATAATTACCTCAACAAATCAGTTATAACAAATATCATTCAATCCAAAAAAATAAACAGGCACGGGCATTTATTTGTAATTACAGGAGCCGCTACATTTTCAGCAGCACAAAATTTGACCAACGAACTGGAAAAATATACAGAAGCAATATTTGTTGGCGAGCCCACAGCAGAAAATGTAAACTTTTGGGGAGATGTAAAAATGGAGACATTGCCGTTAAGCAAGCTGAACATAAAACTGAGCTGGCTATGGTGGCAGAATATGGACCCAAGAGATAAACGTCAATGGACCGCTCCAAATTTAGCTGCTGAGATGAGTTTTGAAAATTATATAACCGGGTATGATTCTGCCATGAATATTAGTGTAAACTATAAAGAGGAAAAGCGTATTGATGAAAAAATAAAAGAGCTGGTTACCACCGGAAAAATGGATGAAGCGATGACTGCTACAAAAGAATACATGAATGACCCGCTTCACCGTTATTGCAAAAATGAGATGGAAGAAAAGATAAACGATATGGCTTATGGAATGCTGATGAAAGACAAGCTGAGTGAAGCCAGTCAATTTTTCTATTTGAATGTTCAGTTTTTCCCCAACTCAGCCAATGCGTATGACAGCTATGCAGAGTGCCTTTATCACCAGGGGAAAAAGGAGGAGGCAATAAAGAATTATGAAATAGCCATTAGCAAAGACCCGAACGGGCCAGCCGGTGAAAATTCCCGGAAAATGCTGGCCATGCTAAAGGGGAAGCATTAAAATTGCCCGCTTTTTCACATAAATATGTGGTAGGCCTGCATGTAAAAGAGTAATAACTTTAAGGTAAATAGAAATGATTAAAATACTGATATACGAAGACAATCCCCAGTTGAGAGAAGGACTTTCTATGCTCATTAACGGCTCTGACGGATATGAAGTGCTGGCAACTTATAAGAACTGCAATAATGTGGTGGATGAGGTGGAAGCCTGGAAGCCGGATGTAATACTGATGGATATTGATATGCCGGGTGTAAATGGCATTGAAGGAGTGAGATTGATAAGAAGAGTAAATGCAGAAGTAAAAATTTTAATGCTCACCGTTTTTGATGATAATAAAAATGTATTTGACTCATTAAAGGCCGGCGCCAATGGATATGTATTGAAGAAAACACCTCCCGCAAGATTGCTGGAGTATATCAGCGAGGCTGCATCCGGCGGGGCGCCAATGACGGCTTCCATCGCCACACAAGTATTGAAAATGTTTTCAGATATAAAAGACCCTGTATATGCAGACTATAACCTTTCTGAAAGGGAAAAACAGGTATTGCAGTTTTTGGTAAATGGGTACAGTTATAAAATGATTGCGGCAGAAATGTTTATTGCTATTGATACTGTTCGCAGCCATATCAAAAAAATTTATGAGAAGCTGCATGTAAATTCCAAGTCAGAGGCAGTAGCAAAGGCATTTAAGGATAACATTATATAGGAGTAGTGCCGGCTTTGAAATAACGCATTGTTAGTTCACACAGAACTACTGTCCACACCAGATTTGAAAACAGCCGTTATTCGCAATGCAGCTTACATGAACTGTGTAAAACCCACCAAACTCTGATCTTTAATAACTTTACCCCCCGACGCTTCGGTCGGCACAGGCCAGACATCCCGCTGCCCCGGTTGTTCGTAGTGTTCCTGCTTAATTAATTCAACGATTCAGTTGGGTAGAAGGCTGAAAAAATAAAAAAGGATGAATGGTTGTGTTTAGTTTGTAACTAAACATCGGACCGCTGCGGCGGGCCGTAACAAATTAGTTCTTTGAAGATGCAGATAGCAGAAAAGAAAGAGTTGTGGTTGTTTTTTTTTGGTGAGATGTCGATAGTTATAAACTACCTCCACCGCCTGCTGCAGGTATTGCCAGCCCCGGTCACCGACAACTAATAGACAATCGTCAAATGTTTTGTTAAATTAAACACTACGCCATTTCCCGAACTTGTGATAATTCTATATTTATCCAAGTTGCTTTTCACTACTTAGATAATATTAAATTTTGCTTATGAGACATAAAGTAAAAACTTTATTTACAGTGTTTGCATTCTTATTATGCCAGGCACAGGCATTTTCACAAAAGCCAAACTATTCAGGAACCTGGAAGATCAATTTACAAAAGAGCAAATTTGAAGCGAAATGGACAAATGGTTTGACAGATGGCGAATTCAAAATAATGCAAGTCGGACACAAGTTTAAATGGTCAAGATATTTCATTATCAAAGACAAAAAAAGTAAGATGCGGCTGAATATGATAGCAGATAGTAAGGTCAGAAGAAAAAAATTCTTTTTATTTAAAACTAAATTAGAGTGGCAAGGCAACAACTTAAAAGTAAAAATTTGGAGAAATGGATTTTCCGACGTTGTAGAGTATAAATTTGGTGAGACTGAGAATGAACTTATAATTGACGAAGTATTTGTAGGCAGACCACAAGATTACCATAATCATTATGTGCTTGACAAACAATAGTAATGCCGGATCCTGCTGAGCCAGGTCCGGTTTGGCGAGTAAAGCATCCACCATCCTGACCAGGTTATAGGATGCCAGCTGTTCTTCGGGAGTGCTGAAATAGCGCTGGTTCCGGTTGTTTCCCATGAAAGGACGGGGCAGGCTTGTATAAATTCCATAACTTCCTTTATACAAATAGCATACAGGCTTTGCGCCTTTTCACATTGTCTGTATATTTATAAGACGGCAGTGTTTTTTCACAAACTGACGTTGTGTGTTATGCGGGGGAACACACTAATAACATAACTAACCAAAACTGAAATGGCAGAAAATACAGGCGAAGAATAGCTGCATATCCCGCCAGGCACGCAGCCGGAAATCCCTCCCGACGAAATTTTCCTTACCAAAAACACGGAGACCATTACCCCAAATCAAGCAACTGAACGTATGGAAGTACATGCACACACCCACACCGCCCGAAAAAAATGGACCCATTATTTCTGGGAGTTTTTAATGTTATTTCTTGCTGTGTTCTGCGGGTTTTTAGCAGAGTATCAACTGGAGCATAAGATTGAAAAAGACAGGGAAAAGCAATACATGAAGACTTTGGTTGAAGACCTTAAAGCGGATACCACAAATTATAACTCCACCCTTACATTTTGGAAACAAACCGATAGTGCTATCGCAGCTTGCAGGCCATTTGTCAAACCGCCTGTTGCAAGAGAAAATATCAGTAAAGCGTACAGACTGGCGGCCGCCCTGATGAATTCAGATGAATTCTTATATAATGACCGGACGATTGAACAGTTGCGGGGTTCGGGGAGTTTCAGGCTAATCCATAATGACAGCATATCCGGTAGCCTGATCCGGTATGACAGTTATATCCGGAATACACTCCGTAGTCAGGAAAATTTTTCACAAGACATACTCCAGAACATATTGCATATTCAAAATGAGATATTTGACAGTGAAATACTTGAATCCTATTTTATCAATAATTCTTCCGGCAACTTTGAACATTTATTAAAGGAAATCACCCCTTCCAAAAATGAACTGCTTTTCAAATATTACAATGAAATATTTCTTTATAAATCAATTATTTATTACATCATTATCTCTGAAACCAGGTTAAAGCAACAAGCCATTGCATTAATAGAACTGATAAAAAAGAGTTATCATTTGAAATAAACTATTTATGGAAGTACATGCACACTCCCACACCCCAAGAAAAAAATGGACCCATTATCTCTGGGAGTTTTTAATGTTGTTCCTTGCTGTGTTCTGTGGATTTTTGGCGGAGAATAAAAGAGAGCATATGGTAGAACATCAGCGGGCAAAAGTATATGCCGCCAACTTATATGAAGAGCTAAAAAAAGATACCGCCGGGATAAATAATACGATCCGGGATATTAAAATAACCACTGGTAAACTGGATAGCTTTTGCCTGTTGGGTACAGAAAGAGCAACCCGTAACGTTACCAACGGCATGCTTTATTACTATGCTTCCTACACAACATCTATCAATTTATATTCATCCGAAAACACCACCATTGAGCAGCTTAAAGGATCAGGCAATCTCCGCCTAATGGGCAATAACATTTCGCAGTTGATTAATGTTTACGGAAAGAAATTGAATGGACTGGAAAATGAATATGGTCTGACAAAACCTGAATTTGCAAAAATTGAAGAACTGTATTTTAAAATATTTGATGGCTATGCGATCCGGCAACTTTTACGGGAAGGCGAAGCCGAAGTAAGAGATTCTGTTAACCGGGAGCCTCAGATCAGGGATACTGTTTTTAAATTAAATACGCCTTTGATCAATGATGATACTGCACTGATGAAAGAATTTATTGGGTGGCTGGCCTTTGAATCACATATTTACAAAAGCCAGAGTAAAGATTTCCTGATCCCGCTTAAACAAACAGCTGCAGAATTAATTGAATTACTTAAAAAAGAATATCATCTGAAATAAAAATATTTATGGAAGCACATCACCCTGCCCGTATAACTTCATGCTGAACACCTTTCTCACTTAACCACCAAACTATAAAACCATGACAAAGATCTCATTACTTTTTTCTGGCTTACTGACCAGCATCTTATTTCTCAGCGCCTGCAACATAGATAATTCCGGCGCTGCAGCAGACAAAGAAACAAAAGCGGCATCAGCAGACACCCTGGAGTACTTCAACCTGCGGCCAAAACTGGAAAAGGAATATGGCTATACACATGCGGTACGGATCGGGGATGACCTGAAGATATCCGGGGCCGTAAGTATGAACGATTCAGGGATCATAGTAGCACCCGGCAACATGGAGCAACAGATGAAAAATTGCTACAGCGATCTGGAAAAGATCCTGCACCATTATGGTTACACCTTTGATGATGTGGTGGTGGAAAATGTGTACACTACTAATATGACTGACTTTATCAACGTATCAGGCTACCGTAATTCCATTTATAAAAAACAATTCCCAACAGGTACCTGGCTCGAAGTAAAAGGGCTTGCAGTACAAGGACAACTGATCGAGATAGATATGGAGGCTCATAAAGTAAAGAAATAGCCGTATAGCACTGCTAATCTTTTTATGAGGCAGGTATAAGTGGCAGTTTCTGCTCATTAGACAAATTCTTTTGGCTCAGGCCGGAAAAGCAAAGAACTTTATAAAGAATGTACCATTTATTGTTAATCCCTTCCTGTTCATGATACGCCGTTCCATCCTGCTGGTTATACTGTTGGTTTCGCTGCGGCAATGTGTAACGCCAACGGTGGAACTAACAGGGGCTTTGGACCCCGATATTGCTATGGTGAATATAGGAGAGGGGGACCGGGCGGAAATTGGCAGGATACTACAGGCCATCAACAAGTATAAACCGGCCGTCATTGCGATCAATGCTATTTTCATTGGGGAAAAAGACCACTACCAGGATTCGGTGCTGGTGGAAGCATTAAAAGCAATACCGAATGATATCCTGATCTACAATGTGGATGAAAAGGGGAAAGAGCAGCACAGTCATGAAAAATTCCTGCAACAGGTGACCGCCGAGGGCTTCAGTAGATTTGTATCAGAATTTGACCTGGTTAGTTATATGATGCCGGTGCAAAAAATAAAGGACAGTGTGCATGAGCTTTTCCCTTTGACCATTGTAAGGGAATGGAAGCCTGGATTCCAACACCGGCTTTCAGTAAATAAAACAGTAAAGATCAATTATCGTCGTCAGTTGCCTGCTTTAAACCCGCTCGAACCTGAATACCTCTATGATGATTCAGTGGATTCCGTATTCCTGCGTAATAAAGTTGTATTAGTAGGTTACCTGGGTCCGAAGAATGAAGATAAATGCTATACGCCGCTGCGGCTGGTAAAAGACAAAAACTACCCGAAAGATCAACCCGACAATTACCGGTTGGTGGTAATAGCAAATGCCATCCGGACGATACTGGATTATGAGAAGAAGAACGATTAAATAATAGTTCTTTAGTGAACTGTCGTCCTTTAGATTTTATTTGAGTGCTGAAGACAGGCTATGCTTGTTGGCTAAAGCTGCTTATTTTATCTTTGCTTTCGGCAATCATATTTTCTTTGCTGCAAGTAACCAACAAATGATCTCCTTACTTCGAACCAACTCTGACAATCCTGATTTTATTCAACTCGTCCGGCTCCTTGATGCCGACCTCGCCCAACGGGATGGAAAAGACCATTCCTTTTATGCACAGTTCAATTCCATTGCTGCCATCAAACATACCGTGGTGGCTTATGACGGTGATACACCCGTTAGCTGCGGCGCTATAAAAGAACAAAGTGCCGGTGCCATGGAAGTAAAACGAATGTTCACCCTGCCGGACTACCGGGGAAAAGGCATTGCCTCATTAATACTAAAAGAACTGGAACGATGGGCCGCAGAAATGAACTACGACAAATGCCTGCTGGAAACCGGCAAACGACAACCAGAAGCCATCGCCCTGTACCAAAAGAACGGCTACCAACTGATCCCCAACTACGGGCAGTATGCCGGCGTGGAGAATAGTGTGTGCTTTGAAAAAGAGTTAGCCACAGAGTAATACAGGTTGTCTCGCAAAGCCGCAAAGGAGCAAAGAATACAAATACAGATAACCGCAGAGACGCAACGGCGCAGAGGAAAGGCATTGTATTCTCCCCGCCTCCGCGTCTCTGCGGTAAAATGTATTCTTTGTATTTCTTCTTTGCGTCACTGCGCCTTTGCGAGAATTATTTGTATTTATCTTTGACCACATGAAAGTTAAATACTGGTCCTTCAACCTGAAATTCCGCCACCCCTTCACCATTTCCAAAGGCACCAAAACACATCAGCCCACACTGGTAGTAGAACTGGAGCACTTCGGCATCAAAGGATACGGCGAAGCACCGGCCATTGCCTATTATAATATACCCGTAGAAAAAATGATCGCCGACCTGGAAGCAAAAAAGACATTCATCGAAAAATTCGCTTTCACTGACCCTGACCGTTACTGGCATTACCTCCATCACCTGTTGCCACAAAACCCATTCTTAGTTTGTGCCCTCGATATCGCCGCCTGGGATATCTATGGCAAACTGAAAAAGAAACCGCTGTATGAACTCTGGGGCGGCACTACCAGCAACAATCCTGTTTGTGACTACACCATCGGTATTGACTCCATTGATAAAATGGTGGCCAAAATGAAAGAACTGCCCTGGCCCATCTATAAGATAAAAGTGGGCACCGCAGATGATATCGCCATTGTAAAAGCATTGCGGGAGCATACCTCCGCCACCTTACGGGTAGATGCCAACGCCGCATGGGATGTGCAAACAGCACTGCAACTGATACCGCAACTGGCAGCACTGGGAGTGGAGCTGGTGGAGCAGCCATTAGCCAAAGACGACTGGGACGGAATGAAGATCTTATATAAAGAATCCACGTTACCATTATATGCTGATGAATCCTGTGTGGCAGAAAGCGATGTGGAGAAATGTGCTGCCCATTTTCACGGTATCAATATCAAGCTCACCAAATGCAGCGGCATCACACCCGCCCGAAGAATGATCACCAAAGCAAAAGAGCTGGGATTAAAAGTAATGATCGGCTGTATGAA
The DNA here is from genome assembly GCA_964443345.1 of uncultured Chitinophaga sp. GTDB lineage: Bacteria > Bacteroidota > Bacteroidia > Chitinophagales > Chitinophagaceae > JJ008. The sequence continues at coordinate 13,224 of CAYUCU010000020.1, read as the reverse complement.
TGAATCCACGATCGGTTCAGCCGCCATCGCACACCTGCTGCCTTTTATAGACCATGTGGATATGGACGGCCCACTGCTGCTGGAAGAAGACCTGGCTACCGGTATCCGTTATGATTTTGGTACCATCCATTATTCCGGCCGGCCCGGATTAGGTATCGATTATACCGGGTTATTTCAAAAAGCGCCGGGTCAAATCAGCTGAATTCCCCTCTTTAACCCCTGAATCACCCGTTCTGCCGATTATTTCCCCGGAAACATCGGTAGCAGGATAGCTTTGCCCAAATTTTTTACATTATGATTAAAATGACCAGTAAACAACTACTGTTGTGTGTAAGCATGATAGTGAGTATCATGACAGCAACAGCCCAGGACGGCAAAAAAAGCAAACCGGGCGTTAAACGGCCCAACATCGGCATTAGCTTTAATATGCACAGTTTTGACAGTACGAAAGTGCTATCCACCAAAGATTCTGCATACGGTTTCTCTGTATTGTACTTCAAAGGCATCACGCCCAGGATCGATTATTCTATCCGGTACAATGGTGTGTTTCCCAATGCCAACAAAAGGAATTATGCTTCTAAGAACTACATCAGCAGTGAGCTGGAGGCAGCGGTACATGCCAAAGCCTTCCCTGACAAGGCCGTGCTGAACCCTTTTCTTACACTCGGTATCGGTGGTGGTACCTATCACAAAGACCTTGTTACTACCATAGGCAACGGAAGTGGCAGCACCTGGAATGCCCATGCCCTCGGTGGTGTTGGCTTACAACTGAATATTAAAAGCGAACTGTATGTGCTGTTGCAGGCACATTACCGCTACAGCTTTAATGAAGACCAGATCCCTCACAATATGTTTTATTCACTGGGTGTGACCAAATCACTGCACAAACCTAAAAAGGAAGTGAAACCAGTAGTATTGGACCGTGATGGTGATGGAGTGCCCGATAATGCAGATGCTTGCCCGGATACGGCAGGTCTTGTTTCATTACAAGGCTGCCCTGACCGTGATGGGGATGGCATAGCAGATAAAGATGATGCCTGCCCGGATGAAAAAGGTCCGGCCTCATTAAATGGTTGTCCTGATCGTGATGGGGATGGTATAACCGATAAAACGGATAAATGCCCGGATGTAAAAGGTGTGGCGAGATATGAAGGTTGCCCGATACCTGATACAGATAAAGATGGCATCAATGATGAAGAGGATAAATGTCCTACAGTGGCAGGGGTGGCCCGTTACCAGGGTTGTCCGGTTCCTGATACTGATAAAGATGGTATCAATGATGAAGAAGATAAATGCCCCAACCTGGCAGGCGTACCTGAAAACCAGGGATGCCCGGCCATAGCAGAAGAAGTAAAGAAGAAAGTAAATAAAGCGGCACAGAACATTCTTTTTATCACCGGCAGTGCCAAATTGCAGAAGAGTTCTTATAAAGGACTGGATGAAGTGGCAAAGATCCTGCAGGAAAATCCCGAGATGGAACTGAATATCGACGGCCATACGGATAATGTGGGCAGCGAAGAAATGAACCAAACCTTGAGTGATAACCGGGCAGCTACTGTAAAGAATTACTTTATAAGTAAGGGAGTTGCCGAAGGCCGTATCAAATCAACAGGTCATGGTGAACTGATGCCGATAGCTGATAATAAAACAGCAGCCGGAAGACAAAAGAACAGGAGAGTGGAATTGTTGCTGAGTTATTTTCAGTAATTTATATCTCGCAAAGACGCAAAGGCGCAAAGTATAGATAAATAAAGAAGCTGTTGTAACCACAACAGCTTCTTTATTATTATGAGGAGTAAGTATTACCAGATACGCACCCGCAAACTATCTGGCCGGTACATCTTATCACCGGGTTTTACATCAAACGCAGAATAGAATTCGTCCACATCCACATAGGGGCCATTCACCCTGTACTTGGCAGGAGAGTGCACATCAGACATTAAGCGGTTCCGCAATTGTTCATCCCGTGTGTGGCCCAGCCATCCGAGTGCATACCCGCAGAAGTAGCGCTGCATCGGCGTAAGACCAGCCACTTTCTTACCTGCTTTGTACTCCGCTGTTTTCTTATAGGCTTCAATGCCTAATAAGATACCTCCAAGGTCGGCAATGTTCTCACCCAGGGTGGCTTTGCCATTAATGAAATACCCTTTCACCGGTTCATACGCATCAAATTGTTTTATCATCACATCTGCTCTTTTCTTAAATTCTTCTTCATCTTTTGTTGTCCACCAGCTCACCAGGTTTCCTTTCGCATCAAATTGCCTTCCTTCATCATCAAAGCCGTGAGTGATCTCATGCCCGATAGTGGAAGCGCCGGCGTAGCCATACACCGTAGCATCATCCAGTTCTTCATCCCTGTAGCCGGGAACAGTAAAGATGCCTGCCGGCAGCACGATCTCATTATTAGAAGGGTTGTAATACGCATTATAGGTTTGCGGGAACATGCCCCATTCATCCCGGTCCACCGGTTTGCCCAGCTTATTGATCTCGTAGTTATGCCACCACAGGTTGGCATTCACCTGGTTTTGAAAATAGCTTTCTTTACCAATGTCCATAGTGCTGAAATCTTTCCATTTATCCGGGTAGCCCACTTTACTTTTAATAGCAGCCAATTTGGCATAGGCTTTTTGTTTGGTACTGTCACCCATCCAGCTCAGTTTGCCAATACGTTCTTTCAATGCCTCCCGGATGGCTTCCACCATATCCTTGTAGCGTTTCTTAGCGGTTTCATTAAAGAATTCCTTTACATACAATTGCCCGAGCATTTCACCCATTACATTCTCTGAACTTTGAATAGCTCTTTTCCATCTCGGTCTTCTTTCTTTAGCACCGCTGAACAATTTGGAAAAATTAAAAGCTGCAATGCCGTACTTATCAGGCAGTGTGGCAGAAAAATCGGATAGGAGGTTGAATTTTACATAGCTCTTCCAGTCAGCCACAGGTACAGACTTTAACGCATCATCCAGTGCTTTAAAAAACTCCGGTTGTCCCACGATGATGGAGTCAATGCCTTTCACACCGGTAGCCGTTAAAAAATCGGCCCAGTTGATATTGGTATTCAGTTTACCAAGGTCAGCAATGGCCATTTTATTATAGTTCTTGTACGGGTCACGCAGGTCTTCCAGTTTGCGGCTGGCCTGTGCCAGTTTTGTTTCCAGTGCCAGTATGTTTTTGGCAGCGGTTGCAGCAGCAGCAGGATCTTCACCAGACATCGTCAATATTTCAGAGATATACTTCAGGTATTCATTCCGGATATTGATGGTGGCGCTGTCTTTCTTAAAATAATATTCCCGTTCCGGCAAACTGATGCCTCCCTGCCAGAGTTTATAACTCATCGCATCACTGTTCTTATCATCCTGTGATACAAAATTGCTGAACAGGGTAGAGGAGCCGATCTTCTTTAATTCAACAACCACCGCCAGCAGGCTTTTGGTATCTGTGATGCCGGCTACTTTATCCAGCCAGGGCTGCAGGGGTTTCAATCCATCTGTTTCTATCCGGGCACTGTCCATGGCCAGCGTCCAGAAGTCGCCGATCTTTTGTTCCGCACTACCTTTCGCTGCATTGGCGGTGGCCGATTTCTCCGAGATCTCCCGGAGGCGTTTCAGGTTCTCTTCGATCACCAGGTTACCAATTCCCCAGGAAGATTGCTCACCGGGAATCGGGTTGTTATTGATCCATCCGCCATTGGCATACTGGAAAAAATCATCGGCAGGACGGATGGTGGTATCAATATTCACCGCCAGCGCATCCGGTTTACTACCAGCGCTTTTGTCTTTGCTTTTACAGGAAACGATTGCAACAGTAATGACAATAAGGGCCAAAAAAGGGAGCTTACATTTCATAATTATATGGTTTACATATTTTAAAAGTAAGTAAATCAACCCGGCAGTTGAAAAAATTAGTGATGAGCGGATACGATTTTGTGTATTAAAACGTTCTACAACCGATCCGATATTCTTTGTACCCAATCCACTTCCCGTGAAAACACTTAGTACACTGCTTGTTGCCAGTTTATTATTCCTGCATCCGCCTGCTTTTTCGCAGGAGTTAGACAAATCGCTTACGGTTTCCCTTTTTACCGGCACCATCAATTACCAGGGTGATCTGAACCCTACCAGTTTCTCTTTCAAACATTCCAATTTTGCTGCCGGTCTTATCATACGAAAACCGCTGAACCGCTGGTTTACCATCCGGGCCGGGTTCAATATGGGAACCATTGAAGCCTCCGACAAGTGGAACAGGGACTACTTGCAATCCCGTAACCTTAGTTTTACTTCTTCTATAAAAGAAGCCTATGCCGGGTTGGAAATATCCGTACTGGATATGTCCACCAAAAGATTCACTCCTTATATATATGGTGGAGTGGCAGTGTTTCATTTTAATCCCTGGGCAACGGATAATGCCGGCGCCAAAACTTATTTGAATCCCTTAAGTACCGAAGGACAGGGCTTATCACAATACCCGGAACAGCAACCGTATAAGCTTACGCAACTGGCTTTATCATTCGGAACCGGTATGAAGTATGCCGTTTCAGATGCGTTGTGTATTGGCATCGAATTCAGCCAGCGAAAATCATTTACTGATTATATTGATGATGTTAGCACTCACTATGTGGACAGGGATGTATTGCTGGCAGCTAAAGGTGCCAAAGCAGTGGAAATGGCCTACCGGGGTGGTCAGTCGCCGTTAGGTTCACCATTATACCCGGGACATGGCGAACAAAGAGGCACTCCATCCGAAATGGACTGGTATTATTTCTTTGGTCTTACAACTGAAGTAAAATTGAATGCATTAGGTTCTTTGTTTGGTGGTTCCAAAACGGTAGCCAGCCAGCGATGCCCCCGTAGCCTGGGATATTAATGGGCCGGTTCAGTTGTTTACACCCGGTCAATTTCCGGTTGTTTAATAACATATTAACAGTACGGCCTTATTTTTGCGTCTGCTGCTCCGAACCCAGAATAGCATGAAAAATCTACTACTACTGATCAGCCTGTGCGGGATCACTTCCCGGGCCATGACTCAAAAAGTACATATTGGTGTATTTGGCGGCCTTGCAGCCTATAACGGCGACCTTACCGAAAAGATATTCCCGAAAAAAGTGACCAATGGTGCCATTGGAATTACCGGCAGTTATGAGTTCAGCGAACACCTGATGCTACGTGCCGGTATCACCTATGCCGTTGTAGGCGGCGCCGACCGGTTTAGCAACAAAGACGATCTGAAGCTTCGCAATCTTTCTTTCGAAACATCCCTTCTTGAATTCAGCGCTGTCGGAGAATATTATGTTCAGGACCTGTATGAAAGAAAATATTCTCCCTATTTTTTTGCAGGTGTGGCGGTGTATCATTTCAATCCGTATGCTTATAATGGAAGCACACAGAAGATCTTTCTGAAACCACTGAGTACAGAAGGGCAGGGGATCAATGGGTATCCTGACAGAAAGCCGTATGCTTTAACGCAACTGGCCATTCCCTTTGGAGGGGGGATCAAATTTGCGGTGAATGATAACCTCCGTATTGGTGTTGAATTAGGTATGAGAAAACTGTTTACTGATCATTTGGATGATGTAAGTACAAACTATATTGATGAGAATGACCTGCTGGCTGCCAAAGGGCAAACAGCGGTGGACCTTTCCTATCGGGGTGATGAAGTGGCAGGCGGAAGTGCATTATACCCGGCAAAAGGTGCGCAGCGGGGCAGTACCAAAAGCAATGATTATTATTATTTTTCCGGTATGCATCTTACGTACCGGTTGGGTGGTGGCAATGGCGGAGGCGGCGGAAGTGGTAGTGGCCGGAAAGGAAGGATGGGTTGCCCGGTGGTGTTTTGATGAATTAGGAGCATATGAGCTCCGCAGGAGCGATATGTTTTCTACATGCCTGCACTTCAATATATTTACACCTCATTTCGGCATTTTACCACCAAAATTTATTTTATGAAACTACTTGCCACATTACTTGTAGTTGCTTTCCTTTTTACTTCCTGCTCCTCCACTAAAAAAACAACAGGTCCGGTCGCATCACCGGCAGCAGCAACTTCAAAAACGGTCAGTTCTTCCGGGGATGGTTCTGATTATGATAAAGCGATCGTTATCGACAAGAAAAATGAATCCGCAGGGGTGGCAGAAGAATACAAATGGCTGAGAGAACATTATCCGGGGTACACCCTTATTAAACAAAGCCTGAAGCACAAAGACGGGAAAAGCTATGATGTGATGAACATTAAAACGAAAGAGGGCGAAGAAAAAAATATCTACTTCGACATCACCAATTTTTTTGGAAAATTCTGACCCGGCCGAACAATTGCATCCGGCAACCGTTGTTAGTTACAGCTGAACTACCTTTACCCGAATGGCATACAAAGATCAACAGCATTTTATAGACGCATTAGAAAAGGCCGGTGAATTGGTTCGTATAAAGGCCTTTGTAGATCCCAAACTGGAAATAGCAGAGATCACCGACCGTATCAGCAAATCAGGAAATGGCGGCAAGGCCCTGCTGTTTGAAAATACCGGCTATGATTTCCCCGTGCTGATGAATGCTTATGGCAGTGAAAAACGAATGTGTATGGCATTGGGTGTGCAACACCTGGATGATGTGGCCAAAGAAATTGAAAACCTCTTTCACCTGCTATCTTCTCCCAAAGAAGGCATACTTGATAAACTAAAGTTGCTGCCCAAACTCAGCCAGTTCGCCAGTTGGATGCCCAAAGTAAAAAAAGGCCGGGGCGAATGCCAGGAAGTGATCATGGCAACACCCGACATCACCAAACTTCCCGTTATTACCTGCTGGCCAAAAGATGGAGGGCCATTTGTTACACTGCCCATCATCCATACCAAAGACCCCAATACCAATAACCGTAATGTAGGCATGTACCGCATGCAGGTATTTGGCCCGGAACTGACAGGTATGCACTGGCATAAACATAAGGTGAGTGCCAAACATTTTGCCGAATACAAGAAACTAAATAAACGAATGCCGGTGGCCGTGGCCTTAGGTGGCGATCCGGTGTATGCCTATTCCGCCACAGCACCCTTACCGGAAAATGTGGATGAATATATGCTGGCCGGTTTCCTACGAAAGAAAAAAGTGGAACTGGTAAAATGTATTACACAACCGGATGTGGAAGTGCCCGCAGATGCAGATTTTATCATAGAAGGCTATGTGGACCCTGGTGATGAACTGATTTGGGAAGGGCCCTTTGGTGATCATACCGGCTATTATTCATTGCCGGATTGGTATCCCCGGTTTCATATCACCGCTATCACACATAAAAAGAATGCGGTGTATCCTGCTACTATCGTGGGTATACCGCCACAGGAAGATGCCTGGCTGGGCAAAGCCACCGAACGGATATTCCTGGCGCCAATTAAAATGACCATGGTGCCGGAGATAGTGGATATGGATATGCCGATAGAGGGCGTCTTTCATAATCTCGTCATCACTAAAATAAAAAAAGACTATGCCGGGCAGGGACAAAAAGTGATGAATGCCATGTGGGGAGCCGGACAAATGATGTTTAATAAAATATTGGTACTGGCCGACGAAGGAGTAGCAATCCAGGAATACGAAAAATTGGCGGTTTATGTTTTCAAAAACCTGGACCCTGCTACTGATATTTATTTTTCAACCGGCCCGATGGATGTATTAGATCATAGTTGCAGTAAGATGGGCTTTGGCGGAAAGATGTGTATTGATGGAACAGCAAAGATGGAGGAGGAGAAAGATGAAAGTTATGAGTCGGGGGTTATAAGTTACGGGTTAAACCCGGCACTGATCAAAGAGAAGTTTACTGAGATAAGTTCTGTAAATACGTCGCTGTTAGCAAAACAAATTCCTTGCATTATCATTTCTGTAAAAAAAAACCGGCCGGGACATATAAAAGAATTGCATGAACAAATTTGTGCCCTCCCGGAACTGGAAGGGGTAAAGATCATACTATATGTAGAGCATACTGTAGATGCTAATGACCTGCCCACAGCCCTCTGGCGTTTTTGCAATAACCTCGATCCCAAGCGGGACAATCACCTTTATAAATTTTCTGGATCCGCGGTACAGACAAGGCATGCCTTGTCTGTAGAAAGAGACAAGGCATGCCTTGTCTCTAACTGTATGGGCTTTGACGGGACCCGCAAAACAAAGGAATTTGACAATTTTCACCGCGACTGGCCGAATATCATTGTTGCGGATGCTGACACCATACGATCCGTAGATGAAAAATGGAATGCACTGGGATTGGGTAATTTTATTCCATCACCTTCTCTTAAATTCAAAGACCAGATGTACGGGGAAGAAGCTGTAGTGAACACATCAACCGGGACAGGTCATTAATTTCTTTTATCTTGCTCACCGTTCAACTCTTATTCAGTCGAAATGCCGGAAAAGAAGATCAATATATTGATGACGGGCGGTGGTGCGCCAGGGGCCGCCGGTATCATCAAATGCCTGCAGCAGGAATCCTCCTTCCATGTGATCGCCGCAGATGCCAATAGTAATGCCGTCGGTAAATACCTGGCCAAAGAATTCGTTACCATTCCAGTTGCTACAGACCCTTCATTCATCGATGCGGTTCTTTCCATTTGCAGGGAAAAGAACATTCATGTATTGCTTCCATTGGTGACAAAAGAACTGGTCCCGCTTTCACAACACCGGCAGGAATTTGAACTGGCCGGAGTTAAATTACTAATCTCCACCACCGCTTCACTGGAGATCGCCAATAATAAAAGCCGCCTGAATGAATTCTTACAATGGCGGGGCATGGCTGTTCCGGAATTCCGGGTTGCCGAAACGGTGGAACAGTTTACGGAGGCAGTAACAGAACTGGGATATCCGCAACACCCAATTTGTTTTAAGCCATCTGTATCCAATGGCAGCCGGGGTTTCAGGATCATCAGTGAAAAGATACCTGAACTGGATTTGTTATTGAATTATAAACCGAACAACACTTACATAAGACTAACTGATGCGGTACGTATACTTTCATCAGGCAGCTTCCCGGAATTGCTTATCAGTGAATACTTACCCGGTGAAGAGTATTCTGTGGATTGCCTGGCAAATAAAGGAGCAGCAGTGCTGGTGGTGCCCCGGTTGCGCAAACGAATGATCAACGGCATTAGTGTGGAAGGAGAGTTTGTAAAAGAAGAAAGTATCATTGCCTATTGCACCCAGATCATCAAAGAACTGCAACTGCACGGCAATATTGGCATACAGGTAAAGAGAGCAGCAGCAGGTGCGTTTTTAATTGTCGAGATCAATCCGCGGGTGCAGGGCACTATTGTTGCAGCATTGGGGGCCGGGGTGAACCTGCCGGTATTGGCAGTAAAGCAGGAACTGGGACTGCCAATTTTGCCAGCCGAGTTAACCGTAAAATGGGGCACCCGCTTTACCCGTTTTTGGGATGAGGTCTTTTATTAAACAGTATCTCCCGCAAAGACACAAAGAGCAAACTGACAGAAAGGCACTAAATTATTTTGGAAAGGTCTTTGCACGGTCACTCTTCATCAAAACAGACCTCTTATGCAGCTGCTTTGAAAAAGGAAACGTCTTTTATCTAATTTACTTAAAATTATAACCATGAAAAGAATCAGTGCGGGATTACTGGTAAGTCTGAGCCTTCTTTCACTTACTGGTTTTACACAAACCAATAAAACACCCCACACCCTTTTGTGGAAGATAAGTGGCAACGGGCTGGAGAAACCCTCTTACCTTTTTGGCACCATACACATGATCTGTAAAGAAGATGCCTTTCTCGGAAGCAAACTTGTAGAAGCCATCGAAAAATCTGATAAGGTGTACCTGGAACTGGACATGGACAACTTGTCTGAAATAATGGGAATCATTTCAAAAATGAAAATGAATAATGATACCACACTTGCAGACCTGGTGAAAACTGAAGAATACCAAAAGATCAAGGACTATTTTACAGAAAAAAATTCCTTGTTGCCTTTTTCAATGGTAGAAACCTATAAGCCAATGGTAGCTTCTTCCTTATTAATGGAATCCAGCATTGCCTGTGATGAATCAGTAGCTATGGAACAGCTAATTATGGATGAAGCAAAGAGCAAAGGCAAATCGGTGGATGGATTGGAAACCATGGCATTCCAGGTAGGTCTTTTCGACAGCATTCCGTATAAAATACAGGCACGGGAATTATTAAAAAGTATTGCTGCCGGTGATAATGAATCAGGTGGTGATAAAGAATTAAAAGAATTGATGCAGGCATATAAAGAACAGGACCTGGAAAAACTGGGTCAAATGATCTCCACCAGTGATGACGCCCTGATGCAATACCAGGATATCCTGCTGAACAACCGCAACCGTGACTGGGTGGCCAAATTAAAGATCATCATGCCGGCAAAGTCTGTTGTGGTAGCAGTGGGAGCGGGACATCTGCCCGGAGAAAAAGGGGTGATCAGTTTACTGCGCAAAGCAGGCTATACGGTAACGCCGGTGGAGAATAAAGCGGCCAAAGCAACGAGGGAGATTTAAATTTCTTTTTTTTAATACTATTAAATAAAAAAGCAGTTCCATCGCAGGAACTGCTTTTTGTATAAATTGGAGACAGCTCTTAAAATTGTTCCAGCATAGAGAACATAAAGTTGCCTTCTATCCGGGCATTCTCATCACTGTCACTTCCATGAATGGCATTTTCACCAACAGAAGCGGCATATAATTTACGGATCGTTCCTGCTTCAGCATTAGCTGGATTGGTGGCGCCGATCAGTTTACGGAAATCTTCCACCGCATTATCTTTTTCAAGGATAGCGGCAATGATGGGTCCCTGGCACATAAACTCCACCAGTTCTCCAAAAAAGGGCCGTTCACTGTGAATGGCATAGAACTCCCCGGCTTTCTCAGGAGTCAGTTTTGTCATTTTTAAAGCCTTAATGTTATAACCTTCCTGTAAAATACGGTCGAGGATAGCACCGGCATGTCCGTTCTTAAACGCATCCGGTTTGATCATGGTGAATGTACGATTACTCATAGTTACGCTTGTTTGTTTTTCGGCCGCAAAGGTAATGGAAAGTTCCAGAGTTTATATGTTTAATAGTTCACTAGTTTAGTTCCAACCCGTTTGCTTTCCTGCTTTTAGAGCAGTCTGAACAGTCAAATTGTAGAACGCTCAGAAACACTATCTTCGCACCCGTTTTATGAAACCCATTCAGGATATATACCCGTTGCTTACAACACCCAGGCAGGTGGTCATCACCACACATCAGAAGCCTGATGCAGATGCCATGGGCTCTTCTCTTGCCTTGCGCCATTTTTTGGAGCAGTTAGGACATACCGTCACTGTAATTTCTCCCACCAACTGGGCGGGATGGGTGAACTGGATGCCCGGCACAAAAGAGGTACTGGATTATGAGATGGACCGGGCAAAGGCCCAGGCCATTTTAGATAAGGCCGAATGGCTGTTTTGTCTCGATTTCAACATATTTCACCGGGCTAAGAACCTGGAAGTGGCATTGAAACAAATGACAGGCACCAAAATACTGATCGATCATCACCAGGAGCCGGATGCACCATCATTTGACTATGGTGTCAGCGATACAGCAAAAAGTTCCACCAGCGAAATGATCTACGACCTGATCATTGGCTCCGGTCATGCCGATAAAATAAATATGGCCATATGTGAATGTTTATATGCCGGGGTAGTGGGAGATACGGGTTCTTTCCGTTTTACCTCTGCCCATGCCGGGGTGCACCGGATGGTGGCCGATCTGAAGACCAGGGGCTTTAATCACAGCAAGATACATGAGAACCTTTTTGATAATTTCCTGGAAAACCGCCTTCGTTTTACCGGCCATGTTCTATTAAACCGGATGGAGGTTTTTTATGAATACAATACAGCTCTGATCAGCATACCCAAAAGCGACCTGCAGAAGTACCAGATCAAAACCGGTGATACGGAAGGCCTGGTGAACTTTCCGCAAACGATACAGGGCATTAAACTGGTGGCACTGGTAATTGACCGGGATGAAGAAAGAAAATGGAGCTTTAGAAGCAAAGGTGACTTTGACTGTAATACCTTTGCCCGCAAGTATTTTGAAGGGGGTGGGCATTACAATGCCGCCGGTGGCCGCAGCAGCGATTCATTGGAAAAAACAGTGGCCCGGTTCAAAGAAGTAATGAAAGAAAATGAAACTCTTTTACAATAAATAAAAATCAAAATGAAGACAATCAAAAATTTGTTACTTCTTGTTCTTTGTGCAGCTGCTGTGGCAGGTTGCAATAAAGGATCTTACCGGAAAACGACCGGTGGCATGCCTTACAAAGTCTTTGGCGGAAAAGATACAACGAAAGTGAAAGCGGGTGATTTCATTAAAGTACTGCTAACGCAGAAGATCAATGACAGCGTGTACTTTTCTACTTCCAAATTACCCCTCTACCTGCAGGTAGCGCCAACACCACAGCCGTATGATATCAGTGAGATCTGGACAAAACTGGAAGTGGGTGACAGTATCGTAGCCACTCAAATGATGGATACATTCATCGCCCGTTCACCTGCAAATGTGCCACCACAGTTTAAGAAAGGAGACAAGATCATCACTTATGCAAGGGTTATCGCTGTTTTTTCCAGCGATTCATTGGCCCGGTTGGATGATGAAAAAGGAAGAAAAGAGTTATTAGCAGCCGAAATTGCTGAAGTAGCAAAATTTGTGGAAGCAAAGAAAGTAACTGCACAAAAGACACCTTCCGGAGCATACATAGAAATCATTAATCCGGGTACCGGCGCCGATGTGGACTCTGGAAAATATGTATCGGTAAATTATACCGGCACCACTTTCGCAGGTGTTGTATTCGATAGTAATACAGATACGTCTTTCCACCATACAGAGCCTTACCCGTTTGTAGCCGGCAGCGGGTCTATGATCAAAGGATTTGATGAAGCAGTACAATTCTTAAAGCAGGGTGGTGTTGCCAAAGTATATGTGCCTTCCATGCTGGCATATGGCGGCAATCCGAGCACTCCCAAAATCAAGCCTTACGAACACCTGATGTTTGAGATACAGGTAACAGATGTAAAAGATAAAATGCCAACCCGGCCTGAAATGAGACCGCAAATAGAGATGCCTGGTCAAAAAGTTGATGCGCCTCAACCCAAGTAATGATTTTTGAATCAAAATAAGTTGCAACTTTGTACCCGTTACGCCGAAAGCATAACGGGTATTTTTTTGGCCCCGTTTTTATCTCCGAAGTCGAAAATTTGAATTGTTTTAGG
>CAYUCU010000019.1:0-32109 GCA_964443345.1 uncultured Chitinophaga sp. | reverse complement strand
GTTACCTCATCAAAATCAAATGCAAAAGCACAGGAGTCTGCTACAGCTGCTACCACCGTTGTTACAGCAGGCAGAATACTGAACTCACTTCCGGAAGTGGTAAGCGTATTGCAACGCACTCTTTTATCCAGTTTCAATGTCAGTGTTCTTCCATCGCAGTCAGGTTTAAGAGTGGCCATTCCGGGAATCTTGGGGTCTGTAATAACAGCGGTGCCACCATTAAATGAAAGATCATACCCGCTTTGAGAATCTGTAAAATGGCTGACCATCAATAAATAGTCATGTCCTGCAATAAGATCAGGCCAACGGGTAAATGTGGGAATATTATCGGCAGGAAGCGAACCGCACTGAATGCCGGGTGGTGCTGTGGCATTAGCACCGGTTGGTCCATAGGAACCGGACCAGTTGCCAGCCACCACCAATGTATTATTATTTATAAAAATATCGTTGGGATCACGGCCGGTAATATCATACAACTGCCAGTCGTAATCCTCATCCGCTCCTAATGGTGTAATGAGAAGGGCCAGTTTGCCGGAAACATAACAGGTGAACTTATAAAAGAAAGGATTCTTGTTTTGATAGTTAGGACTTCCCGCAACTCCGGAGCAACCGGGAACGAACAGATCATTTGTGGCACAAGCCGGGACCTGGTTCTGGCGGAAAGTGGTGGTACCGCATACCGCAAAAGCAGTTGTTGGAGTTTGACCTAATTGGGTACAGGGCTGTGCCAGTGCATCGCCGGAAAATAATCCGGTGAGAACAGAAAATGAAAGCAGCAAGACTTTAAACAAAATTCTCATGGGATCTTCAGGAAGGTCTTTTGTACTTTTTACTGACAAACAAAGCAGCAAATATGTTGCCTGAAACGATCAGGCAAGCCGGTATTGTTTGCCTGGTAAAGATAACATCACATTTTGTAATTCTAAATTCAGTATGGCTGCTGCCACGGCACTGCTGCTCAACCCGCTTCTGCTGTTTATCTCATCAATATGCAATGAATCTTTTTCTTTTAGCAGATCTGTTATGATCCTTTCGTTGGGAGTCAGTTCAATAAAGAGCTGCCGTTGGCCTTGCCGTGTGGTTTTCTTTTGTTGCTGCCAGCCCAGCGTTTCCAGCACATCTTCACCGGAACCCAATAAAATAGCTTTATTGTTTTTGATGAGGTAATTGCATCCCGCACTTTTTGTATCTGTGATCTTTCCGGGAACGGCAAATACATCTTTGTTATAGCCGTTGGCCATTTCTGCAGTGATCATGCTGCCGCCTTTGGTACCGGTTTCAATTACTATAGTGGCATCGGTCATTCCGGCCACAATGCGGTTGCGGGTGGGAAAATTATGTTTGTCCGGATTGGAGAAGCTGGCAAATTCAGTAAGTAATCCTCCTTCATTGCTTACCATGTCTTTGGCAAGACTTGTATGTGCAGGCGGGTAGATCTGGTTGAGCCCATGTGCCAGCACACCAATAGTAGACAGGTTATTTTTTAGTGCTGCTTTATGTGCAATGGCATCCACACCAAAGGCAAGTCCGCTTACAATAGTGATGGGTTGTGCCGACAGTTCTTTGATCAGTTTTTCGGTTACCTGTTTGGCATAATCGGTATGGCTGCGGGTGCCGATGACAGCGATCATTTTTTCTGCATTCAGATTAGCGTCTCCACGATAGTAGAGCAGGGTGGGAGAGTCGTAGCAATTCAATAACCGCCGCGGATATGCTTTGTCTGTAATAAAAAGCGGTGTGATCTTGTACTTTTCAATAAACTTCATTTCTTCTTCAGCCCGGTAAAAGCCGTTGAACTTTTTTATGGCGGCTGCCCGCACCGGGCCAATGCCTTCGATCTTTTCGAGAAATGATTTTTTTGCATGAAATATTTCCTCGGCTTCGCAATGCTGGAGTAATAACTTGGCTTGTACAGGGCCAATATTCGGTACGAGGGTAAGAGCCAGTTGGTACAATAGGGCTTGCGGTAACATGGATTAAAAACTAAAGGGTAACAGGCATTAATGAAAAGCAATTTACGGGTTGTCTGTTACTTTTTAGTTTTGAGGAGTATCTTTTATTTACTGGCTGATCACTTTCATTTCGGTCCTCCTGTTTTGTGCTTTACCTTCTTCTGTTTTATTGTCGGCAATGGGTTTGGTTTCGCCATAGCCTTTTGCGGTAAGCCTTGTTGCTGCAATGTTTTTGCTTACCAGGTAATTCACTACGGCTTTTGCCCTGTTATTACTGAGGGAGAGATTATCTGCCGGTTTGCCTATATTGTCTGTATGTCCGCTGATCTCAATTTTCACTGTGGGATTTTCTGTCAGCAATTGTACTACTATATCCAGTTCTGTCTGCGAGGTGGGGTTGATCTCAAATTTATTTACATCAAAGAAAATATTCTTCAGTACCACTGTCGCATTTTTTTCAATTGGCGACAGGGAGATGTTTTTTTCATAGGTGGAATCTGCAGTGTGGCCACTCATCAAAAAATTATCTGAATAGAAGAGATAGCCTTTCCTGTTCACATTAAAGGCATAGTCTTTACCCACCGGTAAAGTGATGAAGTAATGACCGGTTTCATCTGTTTGCACTTTGGAGATCACCTCTTTAGTGGCGAGGTCAATTAGTTCTACTGCTGAGGGCAAGCCTTTGGTTGTTTTTTTATCAACCACCTGTCCTTTTACCCACAAGGTTTTATACGGACGCACATCTTCCCGGAGTTCAAAACTATAAATATCATAACCGCCTTTGGTGTCGCTGCGGTCGCTGGCATAATAAGCTGTTTTCCCATCTGCGGCAATGAATAAAGTGCCTTCATCATTAATGGTATTGACAGGATAACCCAGGTTTACCGGTTTGCTCCAGGTATCGCCGGGTGCTTTTCTTGCATAGAAGAGATCATCACCACCATAGCCCGGCCAGCCATTGGAAACAAAGTATAAGGTTTGATTATCGGCATGAATAAAGGGACATTGATCATCACCGGGTGTATTGATACCGGGGCCCAGGTTTTCCGGTTCACTCCAGCGGCCATTGTTTTGCATATAGCAAACGTAGATATCAATGCCACCATAGCCACCTAACCGGCGGCTGGCGAAATACAGATTTCTTTTATCAGGTGATATGCAGGGCTGCGCATCCCATTGATCGGAATTAATACGGCTTCCCAGGTTCTTGGGTGTGGTCCATCCTTCCGGGGCGAGGTACGACATGTACAGATCATAATTACCATATCCCTGCATCCGGCCTGTAGCAGTGAACACCATCCATTCGCCATCAGCAGAAATATTTTGTGCCGCTTCATTCTGATCGGTATTGATATCGCCTTCCATTTCTTTAGCAGGATTCCATTTTCCATCTTTGAATTCACTGTAATAGAAATCTTCGTTCACATTATTCATACGCCGGGTAAAGATCAATTTCTTACCATCAATACTGAGTGAAGGGAAATATTCTGATTCGACACCATTCACCGTGTTGCCCAGGTTTTGCGGGGCAAACACATAATTTGTTTGCGTGTTTGTTTTGGCATACGCTATTGCAAACTCGTAGTTCTTTTTTTGCCGCTGTATTCTTTCCAAAGCGGTTGTGTTCTTTGGTGGCTTCTTTGATAGCAGTTCATTTATTGCTGTCAGTGCTTTTTCAAAATCGCCGTCACCGGCCAGTTGCACCGCATAAAGGGCTTTATAATCGATTGTATAAACGGAATCAATGGAAAAGGCTTTTTCATAATTGGCCCTGCTGCTGTTGTGGTTCTTCAGTTTGGCAAATACTGAAGCCAGTGCCAGGTAGGCATCCACATAATTTTTATCTGCTTCAATGGCTTGTTGCAGCAGACCGGTGGAGCTGATATAGTTTCCCTGTTCTGCCCGTTGTTGTGCCTGCTCAAACAATGCAATGGCCTTCTTATCTATCTTTTGCGGATCGTATTGCCCAAAGCAGTTAGTAAGTAAGAAGAAAAGGGAGGTGAAGGCCAACAGTTTTTTCATTGATATAAGATTGGGGTTTCTATAACGAAAGTATCTGAATTTTATTCCTTGGGGAAGAAGAAAATGTTAAAGGAAGGGTTGCCTGGTTGGGGGCACACAAAGGGCGCAGAGAGTTTTCTCTTCGTGGCAAAGAAATATCTCGCAAAGGGGCAGCGGCGCAAAGAAACTCCCTTCGTGTCTTTGTGCCTTAGTGGCAAAAAAACTTAACGACTTCCATTCTTCCCGGCCATTTATTTTCTATTACGGCACGTTGATATACTTATGCAATTGTAGAGACAACTCCCACTGGGGATTTGCTTTTATGTATTCAATGATCAGCGGGGTTACTTCTTCTCTTTTATCCCATTCGGGTGCCAGGTATAATTTGCAGGAAGGAGCTGCGAGTGCAGCATATTTTTCGGCCCAGTCAAGATCCGATTTGTTGAATACCACCACTTTCAGTTCATGTGCCAGGTGAAGTATGGGTTCCAGTGGCGCTTTGAATTTTTTGGGAGATAAACAGATCCAGTCCCACAAACCACTAAGCGGATGGGCACCGGAGGTTTCGATATGCATTTTCAATCCAGCTTCCTGGAATAATTCAGTCAGTGCGTCCAGGTTATGCATCAATGGTTCCCCGCCAGTAATGACAACAATAGTGGCCGGTGTTTTCTGTACTTCGGCCAGCAATTCTTCAATAGAAAGCCTCGGATGTTTATCAGCATCCCAGCTGTCTTTTACATCACACCACACACAACCCACATCACAACCACCCAGCCGGATAAAGTACGCCGCTTTTCCCTGGTGAAACCCTTCTCCCTGCAGCGTATAAAAATGCTCCATCACCGGAAGAGTAGTTGCAGGTATCATTTGTTCTTTAATTTCCACATGATCCGTATTGATCTACAAAATTTTAATTCTTCTGCATACAGGAGGCATAGGTGTTTTGCAACAGCGCAGCGATCGTCATAGGTCCCACACCGCCGGGTACGGGTGTTATCCAGGAACATTTGGGCGCCACACTGTCATATGCCACATCGCCTTTTAATTTAAACCCGCTTTTTTTAGTGGTGTCTTCTGTCCTGGTAATGCCTACATCAATGATAATGGCCCCTTCTTTTACCATATCAGCAGTAATAAATTCTGGTTTGCCCAGCGCCGCCACAATAATATCTGCCTGTAAACAAAACCCTTTAATATCCTTTGTATGCGAATGACAGATCGTTACCGTACAATTTCCCGGGTTGGTATTACTGCTCAGTAATACACTCATCGGTCTTCCCACAATATTGCTGCGCCCCACCACCACGGCATGTTTCCCTTTAGTATCGATCTTAAAATGTTTCAGTAACAGCATAATACCATAGGGAGTGGCCGGAATAAAAGTAGGCAGCCCCTGCAGCAGTTTACCCACATTTACCGGGTGAAAACCATCCACATCCTTATCCGGATCAATAGCATTGATGATCACTTCATCAGAAATATGTTTGGGCAAGGGCAATTGTACCAGTATGCCATCAATATCAGGATCGGTATTCAGTTCATAGATCGTATCCAGCAGCTTTGATTCAGGGACACTTTCTTCAAAACGGATCAGCGTTGATTTAAACCCGACCTCTTCACAGGCTTTTACTTTAGCGGCCACATAGGTCTCACTGGCGCCATTGGTGCCCACCAGCACCGCAGCCAAATGGGGTATTTTTTTGCCCTCGGCCACCCGCTGGGCCACATCGATACGGAGCTCATCTTTTATCGCCTGTGCGGCTTTCTTTCCATCTAAAATTTGCATGGCGCAAATGTAAGACTTGTTGGGGGAGGGAAGTCGGGAGTCGGAAGTCGGAAGTCGGGAGTCGGAAGTCGGAAGTCGGAAGTCCGAAGTCGGAAGTCGGAGGTTGCGTGATGTGAAGGTGGGCCGGGTAAATCAGCTGGTTGACCTTGCTGTTTAGTAGGTTGATCTCGCTAAAAGGTAGGCGGACCTTGCTTGGAGTTAGGTGTTCCTTGGCCGAAACGTAAGACCGGGACGGTCGGACGTGGGTGCGCCTCCCGTCAGATGGTGTTTATTAGTAATATTTATTTTGCTAAATACCAGTATCCCTGTAACTTTCTATCAAATCTGTCTCTTGAAAACGCTACCCTTTTTGCTGCGCAGCAGTTTGCTGCTGCTTCCTCTTTATACCGGTGCCCAAAACATCCGTGCGCCGCTTACTCCTTCATATACTTCGATGGGTGCTTACAGTCAGCAACATGCGGACGTTTTTTCATTTACCTCCAACCAGGCCTCTTTGGCCCAAATAAAAAGCAGTGCGGCAGGTATTTACGGCGAACGACGCTTTTTGCTCAGCGAATTGAACCAGCTTACTGCCGCTGTTGCCATACCAACAGCATCCGGAAACTTTGGATTGAAAGCCGGCTATTTTGGTTTTAGTGAATACAATGAAACGCAACTCGGACTTGCTTACGGAAGAAAATTGGGAAGTAAACTGGACATCGGCGCCCAATTTAATTATACCCGCATTGCTGTTGCCGGTGGCTATGGCCAATCAGCGGCTATCAGTTTTGAAGCAGGGGCCCTGCTGCATCTTACTGATAAAGTGCATACCGGTTTTCATATCAATAACCCGGTGGGTGGAAAGTATGGAAAGAACGGAGAGGAAAAATTGCCCGCTGTATATACTGTTGGATTTGGATATGATGTTTCTGAAAAATTTTTGGTCAGTGCTGAAATAATAAAAGAAGAAGCACAGGCGGTAAATGTAGTTGCCGGTGTGCAATACAAATTCATTCCGCAGGTGCAGGTGCGGGCCGGTGTATCCACTGCTGCATCCACTGCCTGGTTGGGCGCCGGTTTCTTTTTCAGATCATTCCGGGTAGATGTTACCAGCAGTTATCATCCGCAGTTGGGCATTACTCCCGGTCTTCTATTGATCTTTAATTTTAAAAGTGAAAAAAAGTGAAAAACGTATTGCTGCTATTATTCACCCTTCACTATTCACTATTGATCCCCGGCCAGGAAATTCCCGTAAGTACCGAACAGCAATTAGAAAATCAAACCGATGCCGACCAGTCAGAAACAGAAGATGATGCATTATTGCAGGAACTGGAACAGTATAAAAAACATCCGCTGGATATTAATACAGCCGGTGCGGATGAACTAAAGCAATTACAAATCATCAGCGATCTGCAAATTGCCAGCCTTATTTCTTACCGCACTCTTTTAGGAAAGCTGGTCAGCATATATGAATTGCAGGCGGTGCCCTTATGGGATGTTATCACAATAAAAAGAATAGCGCCATATATTACCACTTCACCATCACTTTCACTGGCGGCAGAGATGGGAAAACGATTAAGGGATGGAGAACATAGTTTCCTGCTCCGGGTATCGCAGGTACTGGAGCGGTCAGCAGGATACAGCAATGGTGACGCAGAAAACAAGTACCGGGGAAGTCCGCAGCGGATCTTCTTCCGGTACCGCTATAATTATAAAAATGTGTTGCAGTTTGGAGTAACGGGTGATAAAGATGCCGGTGAACAATTTTTTAAAGGAGCTCAAAAAAAAGGATTTGATTTTTATTCGTTTCATCTCTTTGCCAGGAAGATGGGACTGATACAAACACTCGCTATCGGAGATTTTACGGTCAGCATGGGGCAGGGGCTGATACAATGGCAGGGACTGGCCTTTAAAAAAAGTTCATTGGTAACCAGTACTAAAAGACAGTCAGCTGTATTGCGGCCATACAGTTCTGCAGGAGAATTTTATTTTCACCGGGGCGCCGGTATTAGCATAAAAAAAGGAAAATGGGAGGCAACAGCATTTGCATCGCTTCGAAAACTGAATGCGAATTTTGTAAACGATACAATGAACCAGGAAGAATACATTTCTTCTTTTCTCACTTCAGGTTATAACCGTACGGGCAGTGAGATAGCAGATAAAAATAAACTGGTACAAACAAGTATTGGCACTGCCATACAATATAAGAACAGGCAATGGCATATTGGGGTCAATGCCATTTGCTATCATTTTTCATTGCCGGTGCATAAAAGGGAGGAGCCGTATAATTTGTATGCCATCAGCGGAAAGAGCTGGTACAACCTGGGTGTTGATTACAGTTATACCCGAAAGAACATTCACTTCTTTGGAGAAGCAGCAGTGGATAAAAATTTCAATGTTGCATGTATCAACGGGTTGCTTATTAGTGTCGACGCACAGGTGGATATGGCAATAGTATATCGCAATATCAGCAGCGCCTACCAGGCTGTTAATGGCAATGCATTTACAGAAAACACCTATCCCACCAATGAAACAGGTGTGTATGCGGGCATCACCATACGACCAGCACCACAGTGGCAGATAGATGCTTATGCTGATCTGTACCGGTTTCCCTGGCTGAAATACCAGGTGGATGCCCCGTCTGGCGGTCGTGATTTTTTAATACAACTTACTTACAGGCCCAACAAGCTGGTGGAACTTTATTCCCGGTTCAGAAATGAATCGAAATCCGCCAATCAGCCGGACAACAACAGTGCTACCAATTTTTTGGTGGCAAAACCCAAACAGGGTTGGCGAACACAGGCCGGGTACAGGATCAGCAGCGGGGTTACCATAAGAAACCGGGTGGAGCTGCTGTGGTATGATAAGCGGGGTGAAAACAGGGAGACGGGCTTTCTCACTTTTGCCGATATTATTTATAAACCGCTGTTATCGCCTTTTGGCGGGGTGATGCGCCTGCAATATTTTGAAACGGATGGCTATAATTCCCGTTTGTATGCCTATGAGAACGACGTATTATATAATTATACCATCCCGGCGTTTTCTGAAAAGGGGTTTCGCTATCATGTCACCCTTAGCCTGGATGTGGGGAAAAAGCTCAGTTTCTGGCTACGCTGGGCGCAAACGATCTACCCGGGAAAGGAGGAAATAGGATCGGGGCTGGATAATATCGGTCGGAACCGGAAAACGGAGGTAAAATTGCAGGGCCGGCTGGTATTTTGAGCCGGATTTTGAAAAGAGGGTAATATTTTTAGCCCCTTTTAAGTATTTGTTAAAAAAATTTTTACCTTGCGGCAGCACTTTAGAAGGCACCCGTGTCTTTACGAGACGCCTTATCCTCAAAAAACCAAAACGCCTTACCCTGGAAAATGCAACTGATTTCACTGATTATCAATGCTTTTAAATCTTAAAAATTAACGTTAACATGAGAAAAATCGCATCACTGTTCACGATGCTTTTGCTGTTTACAGCATTTGCATTTGGTCAGAACCGGACGATTACCGGTACTGTGACCGATGAAAAGGGCGACGCTTTGCCCGGCGCATCTGTAAGAATTAAAGGAACCCGTACTGGTGTGGCTGCCGATAATAACGGCCAGTTCCGCATTCAGGCAAAGACAGGAGACATTTTAGTAGTATCAGGCGCAGGTCTGGAAGCTACTGAAACTACTGTTGGAGCCGGAAGTTCCGTTACGATCCAGGTTAAAAGAACTGTTCTGGTAGGTACTGAGGTAGTTGTTACTTCTCTCGGTCAAACCCGCCAGGCAAAAGAGCTTGGATTTAGTACAGCTAAAGTAAAAGCTGCTGAATTGACAGCTGCAAAATCTGTAAATCTTCAAAACGGTTTGACTGGTAAAGTTTCCGGTCTGAACGTTCAGACAATCAACAGTGGTGTATTTGGTGATACCCGTCTTACATTAAGAGGTATCCGTTCATTGACTGGTAACAACCAGCCAATGCTGATCCTTGATGGTGTGCCCATTGCGCTTAACTATTTAAGCTCAATCAACCCCAACGACATCACAGATGTAACCATTCTGAAATCTGCTTCTGCCACTGCCATTTATGGTCCTGATGGTGCAAACGGAGCGTTGGTGGTAACCACTAAGAGAGGAACAAAATCAAAACCAAGTGTAAGTATTGGTCATACAGTACAGGTAGAAAGACTTTCTTACGAACCTGAGTACCAAACACAGTTTGGTTCCGGCTCATCTGTAGATATTTATGGTTATGGTGTTTATGACCCCATTGAAAACCAGTGTTATGGTGATGAGTTCGATGGTTCTCTCCGCCAGATCGGCCGTGATGGTCCTAATGGCGAGCAGTATTTTACAGAGTACAGGGCTCTTCCAAAAGAAAAACGTAAATTCTATAATACAGGTGTTACTAACCAGACAGACGTTTCTTTCTCTACTGGTGATTTCTACCTGAGTGCTCAGAATGTACTGATCCAGGGTATTCAACCCAAAGATCAGAACCGCAGGGTTTCAGTTCACATGGCTGCAAACAAAGAATATGGCAAGTTCAAAGCTTCTTATAGTGTTAACTATACTAAAGGAAACTTTGACGTTCATGCCGGTGAGCTTTTTGGTAATGGCCGTGACTATGTAGCACAGTGGAACCTGACCAATACTCCAATGCAAATTCCGATCACCCGTTTCAAAGACTGGAGAAATGACTATTGGGCCAGCCCTAATGGTTTCTATAATGACTATTATTACAACCCTTATTGGGCAATTGATAATTTCAGACAATCCGGACGTTCAGAAGACATCTTCGGTAACCTGGAACTGAACTTCAAAGCCAACAGCTGGTTGAATTTCACCTATCGTTTGGGTACTACCATTACCAACTCTTCTTCTAAAGCAACTGCAGGTGAATATACCTACAGCCTTTTTGCAAAAGCAAGTGGTAAAGCAACTGCTCAATCAGGCGATCTGCCTTCACAGGTTATTGATGGTATCAATACGTCAAGCCGTCTGAACTCTGAGTTTTTTGCAACTGCAAGAAAATCATTCGGTGATTTTAAACTGAATGTACTGGTAGGCCAGTCTTTCAGAGAAGATAATTCTAAATCGATCAATGTAGGAAGCAACAACCTTGCCTTCCCTGAATTGTTCAACATTGTTGGTGCTAAAGGAGATCTGACCACCCGCAATGAAGGAATTACGAAACAAAGGCTGATGCGTCTGTTTGGTAAAGTGGGAATTGATTATAACGGATGGGCTTTTGCAGAATTGACCGGTAGCTATGATATCTCCAGTAAGTTGTATGATCCTTTCAATGCAAAAGGATTTAAAAATACTAACTTCTTCTATCCGGGTGCGAACGTTTCCTTTATCTTAAGTGAGGCTATCCCCGGACTGAAAAACAGCAAAGTGCTTTCTTTCCTGAAAGTTCGTGGTGCTTATTCTAAGACAGGTAACGTAAACCTGGGTGCTTATGAACTGGAAAACAGGTTTAACCTGGGTGGTGGCTTCCCTTATGGAACTCTGGTAGGTTATACTTCAAGCAACCTGCTGCGTTTGCCTCTTTACGAGCCTGAGTTTGTTAAGAATACAGAAGTAGGTATCGAATTGGGCTTCCTGAAAAACAGGATCAATTTCGAGTTCACTGCTTATACACAGGATAACTCCAACCAGATCGTTGATGTGTCTTATTCTGGTGCTACAGGTTATACACAAGCACGTCTTAACGCAGCTGCTTTCACTAACGAAGGACTTGAGTTCGACTTAAGATTAACGCCGTTGGTTAAGATCCGCAACGTATCAATTGATGTTAAAGCCAACTATACATTACAGCGCAATGAGGTAACTAAGATCATCGAAGGTGTTGATCAGCTGGGTATCGGTAATGCCAACTATGTAATTGTAGGCAAATCGGCTTATGTATTCCAGTTGACTGACTATGCAAGAGATGACCAGGGCCGTGTTATTGTAAACGCTACAACCGGTTTCCCAACAGTTGACCCAACCATTAAGCCTTTTGGCCAAACAGCTCCTAAGCATTTATTAGGGTTGAACCTGTCTCTTAACTGGAAGAATTTGTCTTTCAGCGTAGTGGCAGACTATCGTGGCGGCAACCAGATCTATGTGGGTAACTGGGCTAGTGGTAACGACTTCTCTGGTATCTCTAAAAGAAGTGGACAAAACGGACGCCGGGCCTTCATTTTCCCGAACTCGTCTTATTTTGATGGAACAAAATATGTAGAAAACACTTCTATCTATACCAATGGTGGTTACAATTTCTGGTCTCAGGCTGTAAACACTACTGCTAATACTAACTACCTAGTTAGTGCAGATTTCTGGAAGATCAGGGAGGCAAGCCTTAGCTATAACCTGCCTGCTAAATGGTTCGGATTTACCAAGAATGCTGTTAAAGGGGCTACATTCACTGTTAGCGGAAGAAACCTGTTTATGTTCCTTCCAAAGACAAATGAGTTTACTGATCCGGAATTTTCTAACACCACAGACAACGCTTTGGGTGTTACTAACGTTAACTCATTACCACCGACAAGAATTTTTGGTGCCAGCCTTAATATCCAGTTATAATATATAAACTATTTAAGATATGAAACTGAAAAAAATAATATATAGCCTTCCAATTGCTGCAGTACTTGTACTGGCGGCAACCGGCTGTAATAAGGACAAATTTAATATTAACCAGAACCCTAATAACCCAACGGACAGCACCGTTACCTACGATGTGATACTGCCGGCAGCATTACATGGTACAGGTACGATAATTGCCAACCAATGGGGCCCTATCCAAAACTGGATGGGATGCTGGGCCAGGTCTGGTACATATGCTCCTAACGTAATTGAGGAGACCTACCAGATCACCACCACCTTTGGAAATGGTGTTTGGAACAACTGCTACGATAATGCATCTGATTACCAGGTGATCATTAATAAAGCTTCAGTAGCAGGGGCCGGATTTTATGAGGGTATTGCCCGCATCATGAAATCACACAACTTCCAGATTCTGGTGGATGTGTACGGCAACGTTCCTTATGTGGATGCATTGAAAGGTAGTGCCAACCCTACTCCTAAGTATGATAAAGGAATAGATATCTATAAGGCATGCCTGAGGGATATTGATGCCGGTATTGCACTTATCAAAGCGGCATCGGTTACCACATCAAATCCTAATAAGAACATTGCTACCAACGACATCATGTTTGCTGGTAATAAAACCTTGTGGTACAAATTCGCCAATACGCTGAAGCTGAGAATGCTGATTCATGCGTATGCGGTGGCTGGTATCGATAAGGCAGCCGAAATGGCGATAATTAACACAGAAGGAAGCGGATTTTTGAGTGCAGGGGAAAATGCACAGGTTCAGCCTGGTTACACTTCTGCCAAGCCTAATCCATTCTACAATAACTATAAGGCGAACACAGCCGGTAGCCAAACAGCGAATAATGTGTATTACAGGGCCAATAAATGGGGTATCGGATATTATGAAGCGGATGGCGACCCCCGCAGGTCTGGTCAGCGTACATACGAAGCCGGAACCGGTGGTTTGGTTGGAGTGGAGTATGGATTACCTCCAATTACAGCAAATGCCTCTACGGTGTTAGCAGGTATAGGCCCTGGTATTTATAAGACAAATACAGCACCTCAGGCTATTCTTACTTCTGCAGAAAGCTATTTCTTGAGAGCTGAAGCAAGAGAAAGAGGCTGGATCACTTCCGGTGCTACTGCTCAATCTTTGCTGGAAACAGGTATATTGGAAAGCTTTACCTATTTGGGTGTTGCTTCACCATCCACTGCATTGGCAGCTTATCTCAGCTTCAATTCTGGTTATCCGGATGCTGATTATACTGCTGGTCCTATTGCACCTGGTTATCCTGGTGGTGGCATCGCTACTATTTTGTCTCAGAAGTGGTTTGCTTTGAACGGGGTAAATACACTGGAAATTTGGTGCGACTGGAGAAGGGTTCCGTTCTCTTCAGTAGCTACATTAGCCGGGGCCTCTACCACTAATTTTACTTATGGAACAACGGGTGGATATTCAGCCGGACCCACCATTTCCGTGTCACCACAATTACCTCCGGGAACAAAAATTCCTGTGAGATATCTGTATCCGCAGACAGAGTATAACTACAACTCTGCGAATGTTGGTGGTGAGGGTGCGATCAACCAGTTTTCCAGTAAAGTTTTCTGGGATATAAATTAATTTAATACATCTTAAAATCAGAAACATGAAAAAAATCCTTTTAAGTGCTTCTCTTTTTACATCCCTGGCCCTTCTCCTGACCAGCTGTTTAAAAGACAAGGGGTTTGATAATAATACTTATGGTATTAATAGTCCTGGCACACAACCTCCGGGAGTCGGATTCCCGCTATCATCTAAAACCCAGGCCTTTGGATTGAATGTTAGTGCTTCCAATCAGACTGTCGATGGATACGTATATGTAGCCATCGAATCAGGTCAGCCGGCTTCTTCAGATGTGCATCTTACACTTACTAATACCACCACTGCCGGAGTAGCTGCTTATAATACCACTAATGGATTATCAGGTTCAAGCGCTGTTTTGGAATTGCCAGCCGCATTGTATAATGTAGCGCTTACCATGACAATACCTGCAGGTTCCCGGAATATACAAGTGCCTATCAATGTTACCAACACCACATCGCTGGATCCAAACAGATCTTATGCTGTGGAGTTCAATATAGCTTCTGTTGACGGAGGCTATACTATTGCAAGTAATATGAGAAAACTGTTTATCCTGTTTAGTATCAAGAACCGGTTAGACGGGCATTATGAAATAACTGGTGCAGCATTACGTGCCGGTGACGCTGTTTTTACCGGAGATGTTGGAGGTTATGAAAGGGACCTCGCTACTGCAGGTGCTAACTCCGTGCAATGGGTAGGTTCTGTATTCTGGGGAGGCCAGCTGTCTCAGCTTCCTGGTGGATATGAGCCGCTTATCACTGTAGATCCTGCTACCAACCTGATCACATCAGTTGGAAGTGTAAGCGGAATTTATATGACCGCACCAATTGTGAGAACTGATATCATTGGAACATCTCAACGGTACGATCCAGGTAATAAAACACTTTATTTTGAATTTTCTTATGGTGGTGGACCCACATCCAGATTATTTAGTTTGAAAGCCAGGTATTTAGGTCCCAGATAATTTAGTTGAATGAATTTTTCAAAAGGGCTGTTTTTTAACAGCCCTTTTTTGTTGCCGGAAATGACTGTGCATTGTTTTCTGTACTTTTGAAGACTTAAAATAAATGTTATGAAAGCATTGCGTACTCTTCTGTCCTGTTTTGTTCTTATTGCTTTCAGTAATCTTTCATTTGCGCAGGTGACTTTTACCGGATGGACCGACCCCGCTTTAAATCA
The DNA here is from genome assembly GCA_964443345.1 of uncultured Chitinophaga sp. Lineage (GTDB taxonomy): Bacteria > Bacteroidota > Bacteroidia > Chitinophagales > Chitinophagaceae > JJ008. Next base: position 17,029 of record CAYUCU010000019.1, on the reverse strand, counting down.
CAACAAATTATTACAGCAACATAATGAAACAGGAGGCTATATAATAATAGGGCCCTATAAAGTGATTGGCAACTCCTTCCTTTTTGGAGAGAAGAACAAGGGAAATGTTTTTTCTGCTTCCGAAAAGGCCTATAATATTTCAATTAGCTATAACACATTTAACCAGGAACTGGATTTTTATTCTACCTCAAACCCGGACAAGCCTTTGGTAAAAGAACCGGGTAGCCTCGATTCATTTACTATTTTGCCAGGCAAAGACATTGCAATTACCAGCCCCCTGAATTTTATTTATGGACCCTTACTTGGTACTACTGATAAATTCTATTACATGGAAGTGGCGACCGGAGAACGATTTAATTTATACAAACGCTACAAGTCAGAACTGGATTATGTATCCACCAACTATGTGCAGTCAGAACTCCGTGAATTCGACTTGCAATACGAATATTTCTATGCCGACAAGGAAGGGAAAGGGTTAAAGAAGCTGAAGATCAATGCCAGTGCTATCATAAAGGAGTTTAAATCAGTAAAGGACCTTTCCGGCATCGTAAACAGTGATAACCTTACCGTAAACCAGGAAGATGAACTCCGGAAGATATTTGAGGCGCTTAATTCAAAATAACCAGCGGGTTAATTTATTTCCAATTTAAATTTAAATATGACCGATCAGCCTAATAATCCCAACCAGCTCAATATAGAAATATCCGAAGAAGTAGCAGAAGGAAGCTATGCCAACCTGGCCATTATTACCCATTCGCATGCCGAATTTGTAATTGACTTTGTGAACGTAATGCCGGGCACTCCCAAGAGCAAGGTAAAATCAAGGATCATCCTTACGCCACAACATGCCAAACGTTTTATGAAGGCAATGACGGAAAACATACAGAAGTATGAAGCCATCAACGGGCCTATAAAAGACCTGGAAGAGATCCAGCTCCCCATGAATTTTGGAGGACCGACGGCGCAAGCATAGGGATCTCAGATAATAGATGGTAACTAATAGATGATAGTTCTTGAGAGCTCCAGAGCTTTATTGGTTTGAACTATTCCTTAGTAAGGATTTTTTTTAATTCAGAAAATTGTAAATAATATAAGTAGCTTTTGCTATAGAGCAATTATCATCTGTCATCTATCATCTACAATATTCCTTCATCCGCAAAACTATAATACCCGTTCTCACTTACGATAATATGATCCATCAAACCGATATCGAATAAACGGGCAGCTTCTTTTATTTTGTCCGTCAGTTGCTTATCAGCATGGCTGGGTTTCAGGCTGCCGGACGGATGATTGTGACAAAGGATGATATTGACTGCATCTTCCTCCAGCGCTTTTCTGAGAATGATCCTGGGGTCCGCAACAGTGGCCGTAATGCCACCTGTACTGATGATCTCAAAATGCCTCACTTTGCTGGCCTGGTTCAGGTACAGCACTGCAAACACCTCCTGCCGGTAGTCTTTTAATTTGTCCTGCAGGTACCGGGCAATGTCGGCGCTGCTTTTTATTACTGATTTTTTAATGGGAAGGGTGTCTTGCCGCCGTCTTCCCAATTCCAGTGCGGCGGAAATAGCAACAGCTTTGGCCTCTCCGATACCTTTGACCTTTACAAGGTCCTTTACAGACAATTTCCCCAGTTCATGCAGGCCGTCTTTAGCCAGTTTCAGCACATCTTTAGCCAGGTCAAGGGCCGTTTTTTCCCGGTTTCCGTTTTGTATAAGTATAGCCAGCAGCTCAGAGTTGCTGAGTGATTCGGGGCCATTGGATAGTAGTTTTTCTCTTGGGCGGTCGTCTTTTGCCCATTGTTTAATAGAGTACTTGTGCTCTTGCATAGAACAAGTATAGCTAATATTTTTATTATCGCAATACCCGGAAGGGTTTGCACGAATGACCAACGCAATATCCAAACCAATTGAAAAACACAAACTGGTATTTATGAAAACCAAGACCTTCACCCCGGTGGGCTCCCTTCACCCCATATTGTTTTTTGCGGTAGTGTACATAGTGGCCCTGTTCCTTTCTGTTTTTATTTGTTCTTCGCTTTTTTATAGTTGTAATGCCAGCGCCAGCCAAAGCAGCACTGGATCAGCGCCTGTAAAAAGCCCTGCAACGCCCCTGCAGCCCGCGACAACGACAGTTGCCATGCGGTAAAAGGTTTAGTCCCTCAATTCTATACATAACACCGGCATTGGCGCTGGTGCAATGGTCTGTACTTATGGTTTCAGCGGAGTTTTTTTGTTAATGCTATACCTGAAGTAGTATCTTCGCCGCACATTTTTCAGACATGCAAACAGCTAAAATCTTCGCCGGAACAGGCTCACAACAGCTGGCCGAGCAAATCTGCAAAAGATACGGTACCAAACTGGGGAGGGTCAATATCCAGCGCTTCAGCGATGGAGAAATAAGCCCCATATTTCTTGAAAGTGTGCGGGGAGACTATGTTTTCCTTGTCCAGAGTACTTTTTCCCCTGCCGAAAACCTGATGGAACTGCTGCTGATGATCGATGCAGCCAGAAGAGCCTCTGCCTACAAAGTAATTGCCGTTATTCCCTATTATGGGTATGCCCGCCAGGACCGGAAGGACCGGCCCCGGGTAGCTATTGGCAGCAAGCTGGTTGCCAATATGTTAGTGGCTGCCGGGGCCGACAGGGTCATCACAATGGACCTGCATGCCCCCCAAATTCAGGGCTATTTTGACATCCCGGTGGACCACCTTGACAGCCATGCAGTTTTTATCCCTTACATAGAAAATCTGCGGCTGGAAAACCTTACCTTTGCCGCCCCCGATGTAGGAGCAACAAACCGCATACGGGAAATTGCCAGCTATTTCAATGCTGAAATGGTGATCTGCGATAAGCACCGGAAAAGGGCCAACGAGATCGCCAGCATGGTGGTGATAGGAGATGTAACGAACAGGGATGTGGTGATCATTGATGATATCTGTGATACCGGCGGCACCCTGGCAAAAAGCGCAGGTCTTTTAAAAGAAAAAGGGGCAAGAAGTGTGAGGGCTTTAATTACGCACCCGGTACTGAGCGGGAAGGCTTATGAAAATATCGAGAACAGTGTGCTGGAAGAGCTGATCGTATGCGATACGATACCGGTAAGAAAAGAAAGCCAGAAAATTAAAGTGCTGAGTGTGGCCGAACTTTTTGCAGTAGCTATTCGAAATGCGTATGAGAACAAGAGTATCACAAGCTTGTTTATTCATTCGCAGCGAAGGGATAAGTAGGGAACATCGAACAGACGAACAAGGAATTTTGAATGAAGAAGTGGGAGACCCCGAAGGGGTCGAAAGTAAATAACCCCCGATGAAATCGGGGGACATGAACAGCCCTGAAAGGGCAGTATATCAACAGCATCGGGTGAAGCCCGTTGCGATAAGATGAGTAGCGAACCGGAAGATGAAGAGTGCGACGCAACAGGTGATGATCGGGTTAATGTCGCTGGTTAAACAAGTAAACAATTAAACAACATAACAATGAAATCAATTACAATCGAAGGTAGTCTGAGGACCGGATTCGGGAAAACAGCCACCCGGCAACTCCGCTCTCAGGAACTGGTGCCCGGTGTAATTTATGGTGGCTCACAGGAGATCAGCTTTCAGGCTCCTGCTGCAGCTTTCAGAAAATTAGTGTACACACCCAGCTTCCAGATCGCTGAAGTGGTATTAGACGGTAAAACCTACAGAACGATCCTGAAGGATCTGCAGTTTGACAAGATCGATGAGAAACTCATTCATGTGGACCTGCTGGAACTGGTGGAAGACAAAAAAGTGATCGCTGATATTCCGCTGAAGTTTGTAGGTGCTTCAAAAGGAGTAAAGGACGGTGGTAAACTGATCACCAAAATGAAATCACTGAAGGTAAAAACATTGCCAAAATACCTGAAAGAGCAAATTGAAGTGAATATTGATAACCTGGAACTGAATGGCAACATCCGGGTAGAAGATGTGAAGATCGAGCATTATGAAATTCTCAACTCTCCACGAATTCCTGTTGCTTCTGTGGTATTGACAAGGCAACTGAAACAGGAAGAAGCTACTGCTGCTCCGGCTGCCGGCGCTGCTGCACCTGCTGCGGCTGCTGCACCCGCTGCCGCTGCTGCTCCTGCTGCCAAAGGAAAGAAATAATTTTTCTTGCTGAAATAATCAAACCCGTCCCGCCTTCCGGTGAGACGGGTTTTTCATTGACTAAATCCGATATTTGAGCTAAGTAATTATTGTATGAAGTACCTGATCGTAGGTTTGGGAAATATTGGAAATGAATATGCACACACCCGCCATAATATCGGCTTTGATGTGGTGAATGCTTTTATTCAAAAACACGGCGGCGCCTTCAAAACGGGCAGACTGGCTTATGTGGCTGAAATAAAATGGAAGGGGAAAACATTCATCTGTATTTGTCCCACTACTTTTATGAACCTTAGCGGGAAAGCAGTTAAATACTGGATGGATAAAGAAAAGATCAGCTTGGATAAGATGCTGGTGGTGGTGGATGATATTGCCCTACCATTAAGTAAACTAAGAGTGCGTCCCGGTGGCAGCGATGCCGGACATAATGGGCTTAAAAATATCTTCGAAGTGCTGGCAACACACGAGTATCCAAAACTCCGGTTTGGAATTGGCAATGATTACCCCAAAGGCCTGCAGGCTGATTTTGTATTGGGAAAATGGCGACCAGAAGAAGAACCGCTGGTGAAACTGAAAATTGAAAAAGCCGTTGACACCATTGAAACCTTTGCCACACAAGGCATTACCACTGCCATGAATAAAGTAAATAATCAGGAGTTTTCACTATGAGAAATCAGATTGATTACTTACTTTAGCAGCCCGACCACCTGATAGCTAACGACTTAACCGGGCTATCGGCTTAAAATCCAATTAACATAATGATTACCTGAATATATGGGATCAACAGTACGTGGATGTCTCCGATGTATTTATTAAAAACACAGCCATTTTATGAAAATCTTCTGTATAGGCCGCAATTATGTGGCGCATGCCCAGGAACTGGGTAATGAAGTTCCCGACGAACCGGTGATCTTTATGAAGCCTAAAAGTGCTTTATTGCAACCGCATACACCGTTCTACTACCCCGAGTTTACCAACGAACTGCATTATGAATGTGAACTGGTGATCCGTATCAGCAAGAATGGAAAATATATCCAGGAAAAATTTGCCGGTAAGTATTATGATGCCATAACAGCAGGCATTGATTTTACCGCCCGTGATATTCAAAATGAACTAAAAGAAAAAGGCTTGCCCTGGGAAAAAGCAAAGGCCTGGGATAACTCTGCAGTGATAGGAAAGTGGATTCCCTTTACCAGTATTAAGAATAAGAAGGATATAAATTTCTGCATGTATAAGAACAAGGAACTAGTGCAGCAGAGTAATGCTTCTAATATGATCCACAGCTTTGATAAGATCGTGGCATATATTTCCAATTTCTTTTCTGTGAACATTGGTGATGTGATCTTTACCGGTACACCCGCCGGTGTGGGAGAAGTGGTGGTAGGAGATGAACTGGAGGGCTTTATTGAAGACGACAGCATGTTTACACTCGAAGTGAAGTAAAAAAAAATAAAATTTTGAGATTGGGAAATTGGGAAATCGACCATTCGATTTCCCAATTTCCCAATTTTACTTTCCCCAATTCCCCAATGGGCTTTCCCTTATTTTTGCTTTCTGCAATGCTTGCAAATAAATGATTGATACAAACATATTGCTCCGGGCCTATCGCCTTATGTGCCAGGCCAAGACCATGGCTGAAACCTATGAAGCCAACCGTGCTGTTTGTAAATATGTGCATTCCACTTCCAGGGGGCATGAAGCCATACAACTTGCCACCGCCTTTCAATTACAACCAACTGATTTTGTAAGTCCCTACTACAGAGATGAAAGTCTTATCATGGGAATAGGGTTCAGTCCTTATGACCAAATGCTGCAATTGCTGGCAAAAGGCGATGATATCTTTACCGGTGGCCGTGAATATTATTCTCACCCCAATTACGAAGGTGGCGACAGGCCCACAATGATCCACCAAAGTAGCGCTACGGGCATGCAGGTGATACCTGCAACGGGAATTGCACAGGGGTTGAAATACAAAGCCTCCCCAAACCCCTCCGAAGGAGGGGCTTCAGACCCTGACAATTCTAAAACGACTTTTGCAATTCCAGACTCTGAAAGCCCCCCTTTGGGGGGTTGGGGGGCTGTTCCTTCGGAGGGGTTTGGGGAGGCGGTTCCAATCGTCATCTGCTCCCTCGGTGATGCCAGCATGACCGAAGGGGAGGTAAGTGAGGCTTTACAGTTTGCCGTGCTGAAACAATTACCCATCATTTACCTGGTACAGGATAATAATTGGGGCATCAGTGTAACTGCCGGGGAGGCCAGGGCCATGGATGCATTCGAATTTGCTGCCGGCTTTAAGGGAATGAACCGGGTACAAGTAGATGGAAGTGATTTTGAAGCCTCTTATTTGGTAATGAAAGACGTGTGTGACTTTGTACGCAGGGAAAGAAAGCCTTACCTCGTTCATGCACAGGTACCCTTGCTCGGGCATCATACCAGCGGCGTAAGAAAAGAATTTTATAGAACTGAAGAAGACCTGGCCAGGCATGCAGCCCATGACCCGCATCCAAAACTGAGAAAAAAATTATTGGAAAGAGGAGTGACAGAAAATGACCTGTTGCAAATAGAAAAGGAAGCAGCTGAATTAGTGGCAAATGATTTTGCAAACGCAATGGCCGCCCCGGAACCGAATCCTGCCACTGTGGAAGATCATGTTTTTGCTCCAACAACTGTAACCGAAGAAAAAGGAGAGAGAAGTCCGGCTGGTGCAGAAAAGGTGATGATGGTGGATGCGGCTTTATTTGCCATCCGTGAAATAATGGAACAACATCCGGAGGCAGTACTTTACGGACAGGATGTGGGCAAAAGATTAGGTGGTGTTTTTCGGGAAGCAGCCACATTGGGTGAACAGTTTGGTGAAAACCGGGTATTCAACACAGCGATACAGGAAGCGTACGTCGTAGGTTCCTGTGTGGGTATGAGTGCGGTAGGGCTGAAACCCATTGTTGAAGTACAGTTTGCAGATTACATCTATCCCGGGTTTAATCAATTAGTAACAGAAGTTTCTAAAAGCTGTTACCTCAGTTGTGGTAAGTTTCCGGTGTCCATGATATTGAGGGTGCCAATAGGTGCCTATGGCGGCGGCGGTCCTTATCACAGTGGGAGTGTGGAAACAACAGTGCTTTCCATTAAAGGATTGAAAGTAGCTTATCCTTCAAATGCTGCTGATATGAAAGGATTGATGAAAGCGGCCTACTATGATCCGAACCCGGTAGTGATGCTGGAACATAAAGGACTTTACTGGAGTAAAGTGCCGGGCACAGAAGATGCAAAAACACCGGAACCATCCAGGGATTATATTCTTCCATTTGGCAAAGCTAATATCGTTGTGAATGCTTCAGAGGCTGCAACTAAAAACGGAATGAGTTGTGTGGTGATCACTTATGGAATGGGAGTGTATTGGGCAAAAGCGGCAGCCAGGCAATTTAATGGACAGGTGGAAGTGGTTGACCTGCGTACTTTATACCCATTGGATGAAGCATTGATCTATGAGAGAGTGAAAGCACATGGCAAATGTTTAGTACTTACAGAAGAGCAGCAAAATAATTCTTTTGCAGAGGCTTTGGCCGGACGTATTTCAAAAAACTGTTTTCAATCTTTAGATGTCGCTGTAGAAGTTTTGGGTGCGTTGAATTTACCTGCAGTACCGATGAATATGGGATTAGAACAGGCCATGTTGCCCAATGCGGAGAAGGTGGTAGTGGTGTTGAAGCAACTTTTGAATTCCTGATTTTATTTTGGCTAAAGCCCTTTTGGAGATAAATCAATTGCCACGGCCTGAAGGCCTGGCAACATAAATGGATTATCCTTTCAAATTCAATTTTATCTGTAACTCCTCAAACTGCTTCTCATCAATCGTTGCAGGTGCATCCAGCATCACATCTCTGCCACTGTTGTTTTTGGGGAATGCAATAAAGTCACGAATGCTTTCACTGCCACCGAGGATGGCACAAAGACGATCAAAACCGAAGGCGATACCACCATGTGGCGGAGCGCCATATTCAAAGGCGCCGAGTAAGAAACCAAACTTATGCAGTTGCTCTTCTTTATCCATTCCCAATGCGGCAAACATTTTCTCCTGTAGCTCCCTTTGATAGATCCGGATAGAACCACCACCAATCTCATTGCCATTTAATACCATATCATAGGCATTGGCTTTGATGTTGGCATACGGATGCTTCAGGTATTCAGAGGCATTATCCCCACCTTCGCCAGGGCTTCGGTGGGCAGGAATAACGGGATTGTTATTGATCATGGTTTCTATCTGCGAAGGCTTGGGTGAAGTGAACGGGTGGTGGCGGGCCACCCAGCGATTTCCTTCTTCGTCGTATTCAAACAGGGGGAAATCAAGAACCCAAAGTAATTTAAATTCTGTGTCTTTTCGTAAGCCAAGACGGCTGGCCATTTCCATACGCAGGTCGCTAATGGCTTTTCGGGTCCGTTCTTCTGCACCGGCCAATATCAATACGAGATCACCAGCTTTTGCATTCGCTGCATCAGCAATGGCTTTCAATTTTTCTTCAGGATAAAATTTATCTACGCTGCTTTTGCAGGTACCGTCTGCATTTACTTTTATAAATACAAGACCTTTCATACCGATCTGCGGACGTTTCACCCATTCAGTCAGTTCGTCTGTTTGTTTGCGGCTGTATTCACTGCAACCCGGTACGGCAATAGCAACGACTGTTTCCGCCTCGTCAAATACTTTGAAGTCGGCTCCGTTTATTAATGTGGCATTATCCTGCTTATCTGTATATACTGTAGTTGGCTTTTTCAGGTTCAGCACTTTCATGTCGAAGCGGATATCGGGTTTGTCGTTGCCATAGTTCCACATGGCATCTTCCCAGGTCATCCGTTGCACGGTTTCTGTATAGTCAATTCCTTTTACCTCTTTAAAGATGGATTTGATCATGCCTTCAAACATATTCAGGATGTCTTCCTGTTCTACAAAGGCCATCTCGCAGTCTATCTGGGTAAATTCCGGCTGACGGTCGGCCCGCAGGTCTTCATCCCTGAAACATTTTACCACCTGGTAGTAACGATCGTAGCCGCTTACCATCAGCAGTTGCTTGAATGTTTGTGGCGATTGGGGCAATGCATAAAACTGTCCCGGGTTCATCCTGGAAGGAACTACAAAATCCCTAGCACCTTCCGGGGTGGATTTGATAAGAAACGGTGTTTCTATATCCATGAAATCATTTTGGTGTAAATAATTTCTGGCGGCACGGTTCACAGCATAACGGAGTTCCAGGTTTTTCTTTACTGCATTGCGGCGCAGATCCAAAAAACGATATTTCATCCGCAGGTCATCTCCGCCATCGGTATCATCCTGGATGGTAAATGGAGGGACCATGGACTTATTCAGGATCTTGAAGGATTGCACAGATAGCTCAATCTCACCCGTTGGTATATTTGGATTTTTATTGCTTCTCTCACTGACGGTACCGGTAGCCTGCAACACAAATTCACGGCCCAGCGGATTTTGATCAAGTTGTCTGGTCAGTTCTTCACCAAAAAGCAATTGGGTGATGCCGTAGCGGTCACGCAGGTCCACAAAGGTGATAGCTGTTCCTAATTTCCGGACGGTTTGCACCCAGCCGGCGAGGGTGACTTCGGTTCCTTTGCTGGTCAATCTTAATTCGCCACAAGTGTGAGTTCGGTACATATTTGTAAACTTCAATATTGCTGAATAGAATTACGGGACGATGAAGTGAGTGACACAACAGGCGATGATAGTAGCACAAAAGCTGGCTAAAAAAGCTGTATTAGCGCATCCTTCAACAGGCGGCAAAGATAACAAGGGAGGGGCGTTTAGCCAATTGGAATCAGGCCTTTACAGCAGTGATTTTTCAGACTTTTAAGCTGTCTTTTAGAGAAGCCGCTTATATTCGTAACACACTTGTACTGATGCCGCCGCCAGACACCACTTATATCCCCGGAAAAACGGGCCTGCCACCTCCTGTTGATTCCATTGTGCCCGGAATTGATTCGGCAGACATGAGTCAATATATAAACAGTTTGAATGAGTCTGTAAGGAATCATGCTGCAGCACAGGCTGGTGGTGACCGTCCGCAATTTCTTTTCAGCCAGGGAGAAATGTTCCTGATCGTGCTGGGTATCCTGGGCTTGTTTTACTTCTGGTTTGTTTACCTGCCATCCCGGAGTAATCGGAAATATTCAAAAGAGGAGGAACTGGAAGCAGAACAACAGCTCGCCATCAATAAAGAGAAATATGACGGCTGGTTTAAAAAACACAATCCCTACTACTGTACACTTACTCCTGAATTGCAGAACCTTTTTTTGCGGCGTACGATCCGATTCATGAATGAAAAGGAATTCCGGTTTCACGAAATGCAGGAGGGGGAGTATATAACGGCACTCATCAGTGGTGCTGCAGTGCAAATGACATTGGGCCTTAAAAATTTCCTGATGGATTATTTTCCGGTGATACATGTGATACGAAAGGAGTATGTGCTTACCATGGATAAGGAAACCTATTATGGCCATGTAAGCCGTAATGGTATTTATATTTCATGGAATCATTTTTTGGATGGCTATGCTGATTATACCGACTCGATAAATGTGGGGCTGCATGAAATGGCGCATGCCGTTTCGTTTGATGTTTTTTTGGGACAAACAGACCGGCACGACCTGGCATTCCGAAGCAGGCTGGAAGATTTTGCTGATGAAGGACGGCCTGTTTTCAGGGCCATGCGGGAGCAGAGCAGTCACTTACTCGATGATTATGGTGCTACAAACTTTGATGAATTCTGGGCTGTATGTGTGGAAACTTTTTTTGAAAACCCTGATGAATTCAGCCGTACAATGCCTGATCTGTATCTTTCTATCGTAGATCTACTAAACCAGGACCCGCTAAATCCCTCGAAGATCATAAACAGGCAACTGGCAGGACTGGAAGGTTGAAAACGTTTTATTATATTTAGTGAACGAACCCTTTGAAAGAACCACTTTAAAATCCACTATGATCACTATCGCCATCATCTATTTCATCCGCCGGCAAATTTTGCTGGCAAGAAAGCAACGGCAAATAATTGTTACTTAGCCGTTGATTTATTCAGCCTGATCTCTTTTGGACGTTGTACAGCATAGTGGTACACCAGTATCAATACGCCGGTAATAAAGGGCAACAGTGCCAGGTGTTTGCCTGTAAATTCTTTCCAGATTATAATACTGTCAAAATGGTAAAACTCGCTGATCATCCAGTAGCCGTTGGCACATATCCAAAATGCAATAGCAAGATTGTGAGCCAGCTCTGATTTTACTTCCCGGGTTCGCCAGGCGATAATGATCGCAATGACTAAGGTGGGAACGAACATGGCCAATCCTAACTCCCGCCAGATCATACACCAGCTGATATCTTTTATCAGCCAGAAAACAATATGCATATTTTCCATGCGGCGATAATGGGCAGGGATCGCATAATCAATTTCGGTTTGTTGTGCCATCACTTCTGTTATTTGTACAGAAAGGTAAGAAATGCCCCAGAGAAAGTAGCGCTCAGCTATTGCGGGAGAGGACCTTGCTGAACCGTTTTATATCCGCTTCCGGGTGAATGGGTTTTTGATACAGCATATTTTCCACCAGTTGTTTGGCAAAGTAGGGTGCCAGTGAACAGCCTTTGGTGCCCATGCCATTCAAGATACCCATATTGGAATGCATGGGATGAAAGCCTGCAAAAGGGCGCCGCTCCAGTGTGGCAGGACGGATACCGGAAAGGTGTGATACTATTTTGAAAGGGACTTTTAACCAGCTTTGTAACAACTTCTCTGTTTTTTCTCTGAATTCGCTGGTAGGGTCGGGGTTATCAAATTCCCAGGCATAATTAGAGCCGATCCACCACAGGCCCGGTGTGGCCAAAGGTGCCAGCATCATTCCTTTTTTATAAATAGCCTCAGCAGGCAGGTCCGGAATTTCTGCTATCAGCACTTCGCCTTTGTTTGGAGCAAAGGGGAGCAGTTTGAAATAAGGATTGTTATGACAACCGGCGCCATCACAGAACAGGATACTGCCTGCAGTTATGTCTTTATACTGAATCTTGTTTGCTGTTACTGATAATTGTGTAACATCAAAAACCTCTTCCAGCAACTGATCATTGGCTTTCAGTTGTTGTTTCCAGGCCGGCAACAGTGTTTCCAGGTGTGCAGTAAATACGGGTTGGATGATGCCGCAACCGAAATCGTAATTAAAAAGGTCACGGAATTCACTTTCGTTATTGCAGGTCTGTAAATAGGTAGCATCTTCTTCTGTTCTTTGCAGAAAGCTGAGCCGCATTTGCGGGCTGGGAAAAAAATCAATAAGGTTCTTTTGCGAAATAGCAGGGATGCTCAGCTCTTTTCCTAATTGTGTGTAAGCAGCTGTTGCAAAAGGAAGAATTTCTTCAGCCATCCAAACGGTAACATGGCGGCGGCCGGTAACAGGGTTGATAATGCCTGCGGCGATGCGGGAAGGGGAGTGGAGAAAATTGTTATCTATTACAAGGAATGATTGGTTCTCTTGCCGGAGATAATAGCTGAGCCAGGTGCCGCTTATTCCTTGCCCTATGATAAGATGATCCACTTGCATGCTGCAAAAGTAAGGAAGGAGCTATAAGCGCAAGAAATGAAACTGAAAGCCTTATCCTGAGTAAGCGGGTTTATTTATAGCCACAAAGGCACAAAGACGCAAAGTTTGATTTTGCATTTTCTTCGTGTCTTTGTGTCTTCGTGGCCATATGTGCTCATTAGATTATTCCACGTTAATCCTCACTCCTTCACTATGGCTTGTAAACTCCGGTGCATACATACATTGTATCGTAGTGATACCGTTGCTGAAATTGCCGGCATGAGTGGCAAACAAAGTATATTCAAAAACATAAGTGCCTTTTCTCAAATAACTGAAAAAGAAATTAGTGCTGGCATCCTTGGTGCTTTCGTAATAACCCAGACCGCCCTGCCATTTGTAGCTGCTGAGCACATTCACCGGTTCAAGGGCTGATGCTCTCATGTCTTTCATATGAACGTATTCCATATCCCTGTCCACCCGCAGTTCGACCCTTACTTTTACCTTGTCGCCGATCTTGATGGCATCACCATCATTGATCGGGGTGATGACAGGCCCCCGGTCCGTATTCTTTTCTACAAATAGTTTCTTCGACAATTTCAATGGAGTGGAAGCTGTAGTGATCTTGTCGAGGTCTTCAAAGTACTGCCAGTACACGCCGCCCCAACTTGCTGAGTTAATTGGTTTATCAGGTGATTGATTAATCGGGTTGCTTACTGTCACAGAAATATTTCCCATTTGTGGAGTCACCTTAGTTCCTTCAATTGTCTTTTTGAAGTAACCGGTACCGGCTTCTTGTTTATTATCCGTTGAACTTACCGTTACATTGCCCAGTTTTATTTCTACCACCGGTTCATTGCTCAACCATTCAGTACCTTGTAACAATAAAGCATAGCAGGCTTCTGCAGTAGCTTTTGTTGTTTTCCAGTTATTGGTTTGTTTGTTTTTCAATAACCAGGTCCGCAGATCATCCACGGTTTTTGTATCCTTACCCACTTCCTGGAAGGTCTCAATTAATAATGAATGCGTTTCTATGGGCATTTCATACCAGAACCAGCCATAGCGCTGATCTTTCCAGTACATACCCAACTCTTCATTGGTGATCGAGGTTTCTTTCAGCGATTTTAAAATGGCAACGGGAGTTTTTAGATCGTTTGTTCTGTTGAGCGCCAATGCGATCATTCCCTGCATGTATTTGCTTTGTTTTACCCAATACTGCTGTGCCTGCTTATAATAATAGTTATAGGCTGTCTGCGAAGCAGCATCCACTTTATACTCGGGAAAAAAGCTCCTCATGTATAAGTACTGTACCTGGGTGTAGCCAATATTCTGTTGTTTCAGGTTTACTTTATACCGGACCAGGTAATCATAATCTTCTTTGATCTTCCTGTCGAGATAAGGAATGGCGGTAGTTAAGATGGCTTTCAGCTTACTGTCCTGGCCATCAGCGATGCCCTTAAGTTTTTTCAGGTGACCGATACCTGTAGTAATGTATTGTGTGATGTAACGGTCATCCGGACCACCGCTGAACCAGACAAAACCACCATTACTGCTTTGCATTTGTTTGAGTTTGGCGTACGCATTATTCAGTTGCTCACTCATTTTGATCATATCGAACAACAGGGCGATATTTCTTTTTTGTTCTGCTTCATTCTTTGCCTGCAATACCCAGGGCGTTTCTTCCAGCAATACCGCTTTCAGTTCCTGGTTCTTTTGCAGGTTGCTCATCAGGGCAGCAGTGTCTTTTATTTTCCATTTCTCAAATACCTGTTTGATGCGGGGAGATGAATTGGAAATAAAAGTGGCCAGGGAATTAGCATAATACCGGTTCCAGGTTTGTTCTGCACATTCGTAAGGATATTCCATCAGGTAGGGCAGGGCCTGCACGGCATACCAGGCAGGATTGCTGGTGTATTCAAGTGTGATAGCATGATGCTGCAAAGTTTCAGATGTTCCTGAGTTCAGCAGTTTGGTGAAGGTGAACTGTTTGGTTCCGGTGCCACGCATCGGTAAAGGCATGGTCTCTGTTACCAGCATCCGGTTGGTCAACACGGGCAGGGCATTTTCTTCACCATCGCTGTAGTTGCCTGCTTTGGCAACAATTCTCCATACCAATGCTTTGTTGAATTGGTACGGAACTTCGATAGGAAACATTACTGCTTCGCTTTGTCCGGCTCCAACGGTAAAGTATTGATTGGGCACTACATTTTTGAACCGGCCATCGATCCGTTCATTTGTTTCCGCATCAAAAAGCTGAAACTCTGCGGTGCCGGTCAGTTCTTTGTCTGTCAGGTTGACGATCTTGGAACTGAATTCCATCTTATCACCCTCTCTTAAGAAACGGGGAGGATTGGGCTGCACCATCAGTTCTTTTTGAGTAACGATCTCTTTGGTGCTGCTGCCAAACGACGCATCTTTGGTATGTGCCAGTGCCATGAATTTCCATTTGGTCAGTGCTTCAGGCATGGTAAAAGAAAATTCAATAGCGCCGGTGCTGTCTGTTCTCAGGTCAGGAAAGAAGAAAGCGGTTTCGTTGAAGTTTTTGCGGATCTTCACATCACCGGATGGCTGACCTGTTTCTTGTTTGTCCGTTTCATCTATGAGGCCATCACCATCTTTTTTCTTCTCACCTTCTTTTCTTCCTGCCCCATTTGCTAAAGAAATCTTGTTGATGTCGCCATCTTTTGTTGCTCCTTCAGGTGGTGGTGCCCCAGCCATCATATCTGCTTCGATAGTCGGTTTAGCCATCCGCATCAGCCTCGGATTGCCTCTCGACCTGTAATTGCCGTCGTAATATCCTCCGTCTTCATCAAACAGGTAATCATATCTCTTGTCCACATACTTGCTTTCCTGTTCATTAATATACCGCTGCATGGATTCTATCCGGGTAAAATTCTGGCTGCTGTTCCAGTTGCTTCTGTTGTAATAGTAAGGCCAGATATACGGCTGACTCCAGCCATGTGGCACAAATTGGTCCAGTGATGCATCATACATGCTGGCCAGCATCTCGGCGGCCACTTTTTCTTTTTTGTAACCACTTATTTTCAGCTTCCATTTCTCCTCGCTGCCGGGGAGCGTCTTATCCCGGAACGTAGCGTATTCCACTGTCAGCGCCTTGTTGGTCCAGGGAATATTGATCGTTTGGTTTACCTGGTAAAACCGGTTGTGCTTGATGAACATCCAGCCTACGCCATAACCGCCGCGGTCTGTTTCAGCTGCCGGGAAGGTGAAGCTTTGCTTCTGGTTGTTCAACTTAATAAACGAATAGTTGATGTTTGTTAACGGGCCGCTTACTGTTCCTTTATCCAGTTGGTGGACGATAAACAAATTATCTGCTGCGGTCCCTAATTCTATTTTAGCAGTTTCACCGGGTTCAACAGTTGTTTTGGTGATACCATTCCAGAGATATTCCGGCCGGTTCAGCTGGTTGCTTTTTTCATCAAATAGTTCTATGTATTTGATATCCTTTACTGTTTCACCGGTCCTGTCTTTTGTCTCCATTTCAATGATGTAGAAACCGGGACTGTATTTCCCACCACTCACTTGCCAATCCCCGCTTGCCACAGCAGAATCTGCTTTGTTAAATACTTCCTGTCCTTTCTCCCAGCTTTTATAATCACTTTCATTATCGTACTCATCATACGGGAAGTTCCTGATGTACTCTTCTTTGTTCATGGTGAACTGGTCAGGTCTTTCCCAATAGCGGTCACGGATAAGGCGTTTTTCTTCTTTTAGTTTAGTAATGGTCACTTTTACAATGGCTGGTTCGTATTCGCCATTCATATTCTGGGTGCGGATATTCAATTTCTTTAAACTGTCTGCAGGTAATGTGGAAGGAACAGCGCTTACCAGCATTAATGACTTATAACTTACAGATACTGATTTTTCACCACTCCTGGTTTCACCATTGATGTCTGTTACATCGGCATACACCGTGTAATCAAATACCGGTTCAAATTTCTTTTCGATCTTCAGGTCCGGAATAGCAGTGAATTCTACTATGAATTTTCCGTCTTTATCTGTCTTTACTTCTCCATTGGCGATTTCCATTTCCTCAGTGGGTGGCTGCCACCAACGCCAGAACATCCAGGAATACAGGAATCTTGGCTGGCGAACAATGCGGTATTTTACAATGGCCCCGTCGATGTTGTTGCCTGCATAGGCTTTTGCAATACCCGTTACTTTTATCTTATCATTTACTTTATAAGTGCCTTTGATGGGCTCGTAGTCCACATAGAACTTGGGCCGTTTATATTCTTCTACTTTAAAGCCGGTGTTGCCGCCATCTGTTTTGGTATATAAGGTGAACTGCCCATTCAAACCACTTTGTGGCAATTGGAATTT
>CAYUCU010000018.1:0-33606 GCA_964443345.1 uncultured Chitinophaga sp. | reverse complement strand
GGTAATAGTCTTCAAAGGCTTTTTGATAATCATAGAAACTCAGGTCATCATTGGGTCTTTGATTCATGGGCTCTGCCCATCGTTGAGCGTAAATGCCTGCATTTACAGTCAACAAAACTGTGAGGATTAAGAAGATCTTCTTTTGCATTGTGGTAGGTTTTATGGTTATGAAACAAATTTTTCCCTTGCCAGGAATATTTAAAACTCCATAGCCAGGCTAATCACTGCCTTTTTAACCATGCTGATCAGACCTTTTCTTAGTGCGGAAGATATATTTCCCGGGTGCGGGATAATGACAGAGAATAAAATGAGTTCGGTTAATAAGTACTATAAAGTTACTATCTCCCTACACCCGTGCAATACCATTTTTGGGGTATTTTGGATTTACCCGGATTTTCTCCCCGGAATATGTAGTTTCCCCTGATATAACCACCATGATTTACATTTGCATACTTAAGATTTACTATGCAGCTGATTGAAGTCACCACACCACAACTTGCCAAAGAATTCATAAGGGTAAACCCCGAGATCCATAAGAGCAATCCGTGCTATATACGTCCGCTGGATAAGGACGTCGCTGAAGTATTTGATTCAAAAAAAAATAAAACATTCCGCTTTGGCGAAGCCATAAGATGGATACTAAAAGACGAAAATGGAAAGCTGGCCGGTCGCATTGCCGCTTTTATCAGTAAAAAATATAAGAACAAAGGGGATGATGGCCCCGTGGGCGGCATTGGTTTTTTTGATTGTATCAATGACCAGGCAGCAGCAGATCTACTTTTTGACGTGGCCAAACACTGGTTGCTGCAAAAAGGAATGGAAGCTATGGACGGCCCTATCAATTTTGGTGAACGGGACCGCTGGTGGGGCCTGGTGGTAAAAGGACATGATATTCCCCCGATGTATTGTATGAATTTCAATCCGCCTTATTACCAGGACCTGTTTGAACACTATGGATTCCGGAATTATTTTAACCAGATCTGCTTTGGGATGAAAGCAAAAGTGCTGCTGCAGCAAAAGTTTTATGACAGGCATGCATTATGCGCCCGGGACCCCAACTTCAGTTCGGCACATATCAAAAAAGATCAGCTGGATAAATTTGCGGCCGATTTTACCATCGTTTATAACAAAGCGTGGGCGGGACATGGCGGACTAAAGCAACTGGACGAAAAAGTGGTGCGCAAAATGTTTCAATCCATGAAGCCGGTAATGGATGAGCGGCTCAACTGGTTCATTTATTATAAAGGAGAGCCAGTAGGCGTTTGGATCAACCTGCCCGACCTGAACCAGTGGTTCAAATACCTGGATGGCAAATTCGATCTTTGGAGCAAACTGAAATTTCTCTGGATAAAAGCCACTAAAAAAAACAGGAAATTCTCCGGGCTGGTATTTGGTATCATACCCGAGTTCCAGGGAATGGGTGCCGACAGTTACCTGATCGTGGAAGGTTGTAAAGTGATACAAAATCTGAAGATCGAAAATGGTGTGTACCAACTGGGTGATCCAATATATGATGATTATGAAATGCAATGGATCGGTGAGTTCAATCCCAAAATGGTGAATGTGGCCGAGGCCATCGCCGGTAACCGCAGCCGGATACTAACCACCTACCGGTATAATTTTGACCGGACAAAAGAATTCAAACCGCACCCGATACTGCTGTAGTTATTAGTCGATAGTCAGTAGTCGGTAGTCCGGTTTCCTAAGCCCGAAAAACCTATTTTTGCTGTTGCAGGTTTAGTGATAATGACTATCGCCAAAAGATTACCTACTGAGTTCATGGAAAAATTTATTGTTTCAGCAAGAAAATACCGGCCCCAGACATTCGACACCGTCGTGGGGCAATCACATATCACCACTACACTCCGCAATGCGATCAGGCATCAGCAATTGGCGCATGCTTTCTTATTTTGCGGACCAAGGGGCGTTGGCAAAACCACCTGTGCCCGCATACTGGCAAAAACCATCAACTGCGAAAATCAAACAAAAGAGGGCGAAGCCTGCGACAAATGCCAGAGCTGTACTTCTTTTAATGATGGTGCATCCATGAATTATTTTGAACTGGATGGAGCTTCCAACAATTCCGTAGATAATATCCGTGACCTGGTAGATCAGATCCGGTTTGTTCCGCAAACCGGCCGGTACAAAGTGTATGTGATAGATGAGGTGCACATGTTAAGCTCTTCAGCCTTTAATGCTTTTTTAAAAACACTGGAAGAACCGCCCCCGTATGCCATTTTCATTTTAGCCACCACAGAGAAACATAAGATACTGCCCACCATCCTCAGCCGGTGCCAGATATTTGATTTCAAACGCATCACCACCAGCGATACGGTCCATCACCTGGAAGAGATCTGCGGAAAAGAAGAGATCAAAGCGGAAAAAGCGGCCCTGCAGATCATCGCACAAAAAAGTGAAGGCTGTATGCGGGATGCGCTGAGCATCCTGGACAAGATCGTAAGCTTTACCAATGGCGAACTGAATTATGCCAACACCCTGGAGCATCTGAACATACTGGATGCCGATTGCTATTTCAGCTTGCTGGAATGCATGCAGCAACAAGACCTGTCCGGTGCCTTATTATTATATGATGATATCAACCGCAAAGGCTTTGAAGGTGACCTGGTGCTGAATGGTTTTGCCGAATTCATCCGCAACCTGCTGGTATGCAAAGATGAAAAGGCAGCAGTGCTGCTGGATGTGGTGGAAAGCTTTAAAGACAAATACCTTGCTGCTGCAAAAAAAGCAGCCCCTGCCCTGCTCATCAGCGCATTGAACATACTGAATGAAGCAGAGATCGGTTATAAAGCATCCCGCAACAAACGGCTCCATGTGGAGTTAGCCCTTATCAAATTGTGCTATCTCCAGCAGGCCATTTCCATTACCGCAGAAGGAACGGGTATGGGTAAAAAAAAACTAGTTGATGCTCCGCTGGCATTTCGTACAGCGGCGATAAAATCTTTTGGAGTTAATCAGACCACAGACCACAGACCAAAGACCACAGTAAGTACCCCAAAGTCCGGGGAGGCCAAATTGATCATTGAAACCCCGGTTGCAGCAAAAGCAGTTGAAGATAAACCGGCGCAGAATGAACCTGGAACTCAAAATTCAAAAACCGGGACTTCAAAGATCTCCGCACTGGATAAGATTCGAAAACAATACCAGGGCAATGGTAATACCAGCAGCGATACCATTAACCACCCGCTGGAAATGGAAACGCTTCAGAAGGCGTGGGCCAATTATGTTATCAAATTGAAGGAAGCCCGCAACCCGGCAGCACAAAGTTTTGAACTGGCTGCCCTGCGGGTAAAAGATGAAAACAGTTTTGAAGCCGTTACTGCCAATAATATCGAGCAAAAATTTATTGAACAGGACCGGAACAAGCTCTTTGCTTTTTTACAGGAACAATTAAAGAACCGCCTGCTGCAATTCAATGTGATCATTGAAGAAAAAGCCAGTGACAGACCGGCTGTTGAGATACCCCTTAGCTCCAAAGAGCAATACCAGAAACTGGTGGAGCAATACCCATTAGTAAAAGAATTGAAAGACCGGCTTCGCCTGGAGCTGGATTATTGATCTCCCGGCCACTATTCACAACCTGCCTGCCGGGTAGTGTCTCAGTTTGAAAATCTGTTGCCTTTAAATGTAATTGAACCACATAGAATCATAGTAACATAGGATAAAACATAGGATTCTTTGTGTATTTCTATGTCTCTATGATTCTATGTGGTTCAAATTTATTTCAAACTGAGAGACTACCGCCTGCCGGCAGACAGGTTGAGCATTCACCAAATTGCCTTAATTTCGGCGAAAATTAACAGGCAATGGCCGAAGTGATATTGATGCCCCGCCTCAGCGACACCATGACAGAAGGTGTTATTGCTGCCTGGCACAAAAAAGTTGGTGATACCGTAAAGAAAGGAGACCTGCTGGCTGAGATCGAAACCGATAAGGCCACCATGGAATTGGAAAGCTATAAGGATGGCACCCTCCTCCATATCGGCGGAGACAAAGGTGTTAAGATACAGGTAGATGATCTGCTGGCTATTGTGGGCAAACCCGGTGAGGATATCTCTTCTCACCTGAAAGGAAAACCTGCTTTGGCTGAACCAGCTCCGGCCGCTGCATCCAAACCCGCAGAACCAGTTACACCAAAGGCCACTGCCAAACAACCTGCCGCAACCGCAACATCCATCGATATTTCCAAAATGGAAGAAGTGGTATTGATGCCCCGCCTGAGTGATACTATGGAAGAAGGAGTGATCTCCTCCTGGCATAAAAATGTAGGTGATACTGTAAAAAAAGGTGAAGTGCTGGCAGATATTGAAACAGATAAAGCCACACTGGAACTCGAAAGCTATAAGAACGGAACATTATTACATATCGGTGCACAGAAAGGAGAAAAAATTCCGGTGAACGGTTTGCTTTGCATCATTGGTGAAAAAGGGAAAGTGGATGTAGCTGCTATTGTGGCTGCCGCATCAGGTGGTGCAGTAACAGTGAGCAGCGAACAGCCGGCAGCAGCCAGTTCCGCCGTTGCTGCGGAACCGGTAAAAGAAACAGTACAAACAGCCGCAGCTGTTTCCAACGATAATGGAAGAGTAAAAGCATCCCCGCTTGCCAAAAAACTGGCCGCTGATAAAGGAATAGATATAAAAGGTGTCAGCGGTTCGGGTGATGGTGGCCGGATCATCAAAGCAGATATCGATAATTTCAAACAAGCTGCAAAGCCGGCAGCAGTCAGCACACCTGTTGCAACTGCTGCTGCAACCATACCCGCATTTACAGCCGGACAGGAAGGGCATACAGATATACCCAACTCACAAATACGCAATGTGATCGCCAAGCGGCTGGGAGAAAGTAAATTCAGCGCCCCGCATTTCTATCTTACGATGGAGATCAATATGGACAATGCGATAGCGGCACGGGTGCAATTAAATGAGATAAGTCCTGCAAAGATCAGCTTCAATGATATGGTGGTGAAAGCGGCCGCACTGGCATTGCGTCAGCATCCTGCTGTTAATGCCTCCTGGCTGGGTGATAAGATACGCCGCTATAGTCATATACATATTGGTATAGCCGTAGCTATTGAAGATGGGCTGATCGTACCCGTAATACGTTTTGCAGATCAGAAGACCTTACCCCAAATTGCCGCAGAAAGTAAAGAACTGGCAGGAAAGGCAAAGAATAAAAAACTACAGCCCAATGAATTCACAGGTAATACATTTACCATTTCCAATTTGGGCATGATGGATATAGATGAGTTTACGGCAATCATCAATCCGCCGGACAGTTGCATCATGGCAGTAGGAAGAATAAAGGAAATTGTAATTAAAAAAGGCGAAGGATTTGGTGTAAGCAATGTAATGAAAGTAACCATGAGCTGCGATCACCGGAGTGTGGATGGGGCCATTGGTGCCGCCTTTTTACAAACCTTCAAAAAGTACCTGGAGAATCCCATCACCATGTTGCTGTAAGTATTTTTACTGTCAACCATATTAAGTAGAGCTACCTAATATGGCTATCCCTCTAAAAAAAAATCATCTCTGGCAGGTTTTTTGGGCAATAATCATTCTTAAATTAAAGTTTATTCAATAACCTTGTCGGCAACTGGCGGGCCTGGTGTCCCGCTATCAAAACTTTGCTATGGAATTATCGCCTCAGGAAAAAGAAATAAGGGAATTCTCCTGGCCCATGATGTTTATTGTAACAGGTTGCTGTGCATTTATCTTCAGTATTATCCTCAAATTCCTGGATGGCACCCGGTCGCCCCTGCTCATAAAATTTGGCATTGTCATGGTCGTCATTGGCCTGGTGGTGCTGCTGTTAAAGAAACTGGCCAAAACTCCGGCTAAGAAAAAATCAAGCCTGCAGCCCTGAATCATTTGCGATCTCCCCTCCTCTAAAATAAGCCCGGCACTAATTTTCAATATATTTTGAAAATTCGGAAACTGCATTGTAGCTTTGTGCCATGAAACTAACAGAAGCAAAACAACAATTCATCAGCAGCTGGGGTGCCTTTGGCACTCATTGGGGCATCAACCGCACCATGGCGCAAATACATGCACTGCTGCTGGTAAGTCCCGATCCCCTTACACAAGATCATATCATGGAAGAGCTGAACATCAGCCGCGGCAATACGAATATGAACATCCGGGAACTGATCAACTGGGGACTGGTGGAACGGGTGCTCTTATCCGGAGAACGGAGAGAATACTTTACTGCCGAAAAAGATATCTGGAAAGTAGTAAAGCAGATCGTTAAAGAAAGAAAGAAAAGGGAGCTGGAACCCATGCTTCAATTGCTGGATAAACTGGAAGCCGTGGAAGGTGATAAAAGAGATAAGAATGTAAAATCATTTGTGGATACGGTAAGCAGCATAAAAAAATTGGGGAAGCAGGCAGATAAAACGCTTGATACCATGATAAGGGCTGAAGAAAGCTGGTTTATCAGTTCGCTGATGAAGGTCTTCAAATAACCTTCCCCGGATAAATACATTATATATGAAACTGCTGAAACTGACCGACCTGGTAATGCAGGTGGCAATACTGGCAGGTGGTCTCGCCTGGTATATTTTATCTGATAATGGCTATGGATTGTTCATTCCATACCTCGTAATGGGCGGTTGGCAATTGGCCAGTTTCTTTATACATCTTTGGTTCAATCCCGCATGGCTCTGCATCAGTTACCGGAATGCCTATGGTAAAACGATCCTGTGGACCTTTATCATTGGCCTTCTCTGCTATATGGCCATGATTATCAACTTTCCATTTATATTTATCTACCTGGCTGCCCTGCTGTTCATTTCACCTGCATTTGCCACCTGGTATTTCATTATTGGTATCACGGAATGGAGTACTATTAGAAATAAGGAACTGGTGCATTTAAAGTAAACAATGTGAAGCACAAGAAAATCATACTGGCAGGTGGTACCGGTTTTATTGGTCAGGAAATGATCAAATACTTTGGAAAAGAGAATGAGATTGTAGTGCTTACACGACAACAACAAAATGCAGATAACAACCGCAATCACTATACTTCACTTAAACCAGAGGACCTCACACAAGTACGGTTTATAAAATGGGATGGCAAAACAGCTGGTGAATGGGCAATAGAATTAAATAATGCCGACCTGGTCATTAACCTTGCCGGAAAAACGGTTAATTGCCGTTATACTCAGAAAAATAAAAATGAAATACTGAATAGCCGTATTGATGCCGTTAAAGCAATTGGGTATGCTATTAAGAAATGTACTAATCCTCCGAAGCTCTGGATCAATTCCTCGTCAGCTACAATTTACCGCCACGCAATCGACAGGCCGCAGGATGAATATACAGGCGAATTTCATGAAGGGTTTTCTGTCACCGTTTGCCAGCAATGGGAAAAAACATTTTATGAGCAACCTGCACCGGCAACCCGTAAAGTGGCATTGCGAATGGCCATCACCCTTGGACCGGGCGGCGTTTTAATCCCTTACTTCAACTTGCTGAAATTTGGTCTTGGTGGCAAACAAGGTAGTGGCAAACAAATGTACAGTTGGGTGCATATAGAGGATACCTGCCGGATGGTAGACTGGATTGAGGCGCATAACGAAATCGAAGGGACCTACAATTGTTGTTCTCCAAATCCTGTTTCAAACAATGAGTTCATGCAAACCCTCCGAAAAGCCACTAACACAAAATTCGGGCTACCTGCATTTGAGTGGATGCTGACAACAGGTGCAGCCATAATCGGTACTGAAACAGAGCTGGTTTTAAAAAGCAGATGGGTGATTCCGACTAAAATATCAAAAACTGGCTTTGTGTTTAAATACCCATTGCTCAAAGATGCATTTTCTGATATTATTAGTAAAGTACCCCGCAAACAATACCAGTTATTTTGAATAAAAAAATACCTCTTAGTTTTACAAAATGAAAGCAAAGAAAACATTGGTACTCGGTGCCTCCGATAATCCTTCCCGCTACAGCTACCTGGCCATTCAACGCTTACGCAATCACGGGCACCCGGTTGTTGCCATTGGCCGCAAGTTTTCCCGGGTAGCTGATATTTCTATTGATACCGAACAGAAACCATTCGATGATATTGATACCATAACCATGTATCTCAGCCCCACCCACCAGCAGGAATATTATAATTACATCCTTTCACTAAAACCAAAGCGTATTATCTTCAACCCCGGTGCGGAAAACGACGAACTGAGCACCCTGGCCGAACAACAAGGCATTCAAACTATCGAAGCCTGCACTCTCGTAATGCTAAGTACTAATCAGTACTAAATCGTAGATAATCAACCAGCATATCGAAACTTTACGAATTCCTCTGGGTACTAGCCCTCTTTCTTTCTGATTTCTTCCTAAGAGGTTTGGATGAGTTAGAAACTTTATTGAACCTTGTAGTACCGTCCCCCGATGAAAACAGCAGCCCTAACCAGGCTGGCTAACAATATCCTCTTGACCCTAAAAAAGTTACAATGAAAAACCTTCGTACCTCTTTACTGTGCGTATGCATCAGTATCATCGGCTTTAGTGCTGCGGCACAAAATCAGGACACTCCTGCTTTAAATGAACCTGATTACAACAAACCGAAATTATTTGCGGCCCATCCGGACCAGATCCCTGTTAATTTAACAAACATCAATGCCCTGCTGTCAAGTTCTGTCGGCAATGCTGTTGATATGAATGTGAGTGCCACCACTTCATTCCGTTTTGCCGGTGAAGTGATCTCCACCGTGTCCAAGTATCAGAACAGGATCATCAGTGTGGTTATCCGGTCCTCCAATTTCAGCGGGGCCATCTTTTCTATTTCAAAGATCACCAACGACAATGGCACCATCACCTACACCGGCCGCCTGATCAGCAAACGGTTTGGGGATGTGTATGAGCTGAAAGAGCTCAACGGCTCCTTTGTACTGGTGAAAAAAAATTATTATGAACTCATCAATGAATAATAACTGACCCGTTTTTACATCCGTATCCTTTCATCCATTTTGTACCTATTGAAAAATCTTTAATTCGTCTTGTTATGAAAAACCTATTCAGATCCGGCATATTACTGCTCTGTTTGTGGAGCACTACTGCCGCAAATGCTCAGGTGCCAAAACTCAGCAGCTTTCCGTCTGCCACACCCGTTATTTTCCTCGACTTTGACGGACATACAGTGGATGGCACCGGCTGGAATTATGATGGCCCTATTGTTTGTGCCCCCTCTACCCTCAGCAATACACAAATAAATATTGTATTCAACAGGGTGGCTGAAGATTACCGCCCTTTCAACGTAAATATTACAACAGACTCCACTGTTTATCTAGCAGCGCCATTAAACAGAAGGATGCGTGTCATCCTTACAGCTACCTACGAATGGTTTGGCGCCACCGGCGGAGTTGCTTTTCCCGGCACCTTTAATGATGGTGATGATACCCCCTGCTTTGTTTTCTCTTCCCTTTTTGGGGGCGACAGTCTTACTACCCGGCCCAAGAATGTAGCAGAAGCTGCTTCTCATGAAGCCGGTCATACCTTAGGTTTGTATCACCAGTCCACGTATAATGCCAGTTGTGTAAGAACAGCAGAATACAATGCCGGTACCGGTGTTGGTGAAATAGGCTGGGCACCGATCATGGGTGTGGGTTATTATCAGAATATGACCTTATGGAACCTGGGCCCTAATCCTTACGGTTGTAACAATATGCAGAACGATCTTTCTGTGATCACTAATACGGATATCTGGGAAACAAATGGTATCACCTTCCGTACAGACGATCATGCTTCCAGTTTTGCAGCAGCCACAACAGCCGCTTTTGTAAACAACCAGTTCACCATAAATGGTGTGGTGGAAACCAATACCGACCAGGACATGGTTAAGTTTACGATGCTGGCCAACGGCCAATTCCAGCTTAATGCCACCCCCTACAGTGTGGGCAGTAACAATTCCGGCTCCAACCTCGACATGCAGGTTACCCTGTACAGTCCTTCGCAAACACAACTGAATGTATATAATCCTGGTACCTTGCTGAGTTCTATTATAGACACCACGCTTAATGCAGGAACCTATTACCTGAAAATAGAAGGCCGTGGCAATATATATGCACCTAATTATGCCAGCCTCGGATCATATTCATTAGCTGGTCAGGCGTCCTTTGGCAGCCCGCTTCCTTTAAGGCAGCTGAAGCTGAATGGACAACTGGTGGGCGATAAACACCAGCTTAACTGGATCATTGATGCGGATGAGCAGGTAACACAACTGATCATTGAAAAATCAGCTGACGGCGTTTACTTCTCTCCGGTAACACAAACCGATAATGCGGCCCGTTCCTTTACATACCGCCCCAATGTGGCAACCACGCTGCAATACCGGCTGAACGTAACATTCGACAATGGCAAACAATACTATTCCAATATCATCACCCTGAGAAAAGCCGGTGCCGCTGTAAGGCCCCAATTAGTAAGTAACCTGGTTAGCAATAATACCATTGCTGTTACCAGCCCCGGGGCTTACAGCTACCTGCTTTATGACCTTGCAGGTAAACAGGTACGAAAAGGGCAGCTGACCAATGGATACAATACGATCAATACAAGCGGCATTACCACTGGTATGTATATGATCCGGTTTGCAGGTGCTGATGAACAATGGACTGATAAACTGATCCTTCAATAATTTTTTTCCGGTTCTGGTAACAGAACTTTAATCCGTACCCCATTGCTATTAAGAGGTTTTCCTGTAACTTAGGAAAACCTCTTTTTATATGATCTGGAGAAAATTTAATGGCGACCCGATTGAATTACCCATTATGGAAGCTGTTGAAAATGCCATCAAACGGGAAACCCAAAAAGGTTTCCGCTTAAAAGTTTGCATTGGCACCGATTCACAGGTAAAGGGAAAGGAAACAGAATTTGCCACCGTAATTGTTTTTTTACGTGAAGGCCATGGCGGCTTTATGTTCATTCACAATGAAAAGACAAGGCACCAGTTCACCATCAAAGAACGTATGCTGATGGAAGTGGCAAAAAGCATTGAAATTGCTTACGAACTCTGCAACCTGTTCACCCTGTATGATGTGGATATGGAAGTGCATGCCGACATCAACACCAATCCCAGCTTTAAGAGTAATGATGCGCTCAAAGAAGCGATGGGCTACATTCTCGGGATGGGTTTTGCCTTTAAAGCAAAACCAGAAGCATTTGCCAGCAGCAGCTGTGCGAATAAAGTAGTGAACTAAAAAATCCTGCAACTGATGCAGGTACTGATACGGGGGCTACCCTGTACATGACCTCTACTCCCCTGTTTTTTTCTTTCTTCTGCGGCTCAACCCCACAACCAGGATAACCAGCATTGCTCCTCCAAAAATGAGCTGCCGGATAGCGGTCTTCTTTTGCTTTGCCTTGTTCTCTTTTTGCAGGCGCACAAAATAATCGGTGCTTGTTCTTACTTGTTGTTTGATAAGGGCTGTATCTGTAAGCTGCAGGTTTTGTATCAGGCTGTCACTTCTTTTTTTCAACTGATCAATAACAGAATCCCTGCGCTGTTCTCTTTTTTCACTGGTGCTGGTGGTATCACCGGGGCTGCAAAAAGCCACGCTGGTTGCCAATAGTAATATTGCGGCCAGAAATGATCTCATAACTGATTTGTTATAGCTGAAAGATGGTGTGAAAGCAAGGGTACCGAAGCAGCATTCCTACTCCGCCTCAGGTTGACTGGTGGGTACCGCCTTAAATTGCTGTGCCAGTTGATGTGAGACTTTTGATATTCCTGAACCAGAATACATTTTCTCTATCTTTTTACTGTCTTCCTGGGCAAATGCGAAAGTGATCAGTACCATCACAAAAAGCACTACCACGATATTTCGCTCGGAAAAATTTGATTTCATAAGTGGCTTATAGTTATCTGCAAAGTAATCAATAATCTGTGACAAAAAGAATACCCCGTTTCAGGTATTTTCACCTAAAGCTTTGTAAAACTGCTGTTTAGTCCTCCAATATAGTCCAGTATTTCTTTTCTCCCCTCCCTTTTTACGGCCGAGGTTATGAAATAAGGCGGCGCCTCTTCCCAGTTTTCAAGGAGGGTCTTTAAAAACAGTTCTACATTTCGTACCGTAGCTCCGGGTTTGTTTTTATCTTTTTTGGTAAATACCAGCACAAATGGCGTTTCCCACTCCCCCAGCTGGTTGATAAACTCCAGGTCTATGGCCTGCGGTGTCAGCCGGCTGTCGATCAGCACAAATACACAAACGAGGTTTTCCCGTTTCCGGATGTAAGATTCTATCATATTGCCCCAGTTATTGCGGGCCTTTTGTGATACGGTGGCGGCATAACCATAGCCGGGCAGGTCTGCGATGTTCCAGTTCACCGGTTTTCCCCTTTTTTCCTTTTGTGCCTGGATGGCCGGCGAGGTCACTTCAAAATGATTGATAAGCTTTGTTTTTCCCGGGGTGGCAGAGGTCTTGGCCAGGTTTATCTGCCCGGTTATCATATTGATCAATGAGGATTTGCCCACGTTACTTCTCCCGATAAAAGCATACTCGGGCTTATCTGCCGGGGGGCAGTCTTTATAGGTGGGGCTGCTGATGATGTATCTGGCACTCGTTACTTCCATCCGGTAAAGGTAACAGGCGTGAACTACAAGATGTAAATGAAAATTTTGCTGCTAAAAATGGATGGGAACGCTGATTGAGCGGATCAGGCGGATAAAAACGGATTTTTGTATTGATATATCCGGATGTAAAACTTTCAAATTCCACTCATTTCCTGGACATCCATTCTGCAGAGCAGAATAAAATCCGTTTTCATCCGCCCAATCAGCATCACCAGCGTTCCAATATTTACAACCCAACATCAAAAAAATCAGGATACAGCCCTACCTTTGCACCCCATGTCAGAACCCCTACCACACGACAATATCATTCCCTTCAAAGACTCGGGTAAAAGCAAGAAGGAGCAGGTGGCTATGATGTTTGATAAGATAGCGGGTAAGTATGACCGGCTGAACCGTTTTTTATCTGCCCGCACAGACATTGGCTGGCGCAAAAAAGCCATCCGCATGCTTAAAAAAGACAACCCCCAGCATATATTGGATGTGGCCACCGGCACCGGGGATATGGCCTTGCTGGCGTACAAAATGCTCCGTCCAAAGCAGATTACGGGCATTGATATATCTGAAGGCATGCTGGAATTGGGAAGAAAAAAGGTTGAAAAAGAACAACTTGGGGATAAAATCCACTTACAGAGCGGTGATTCAGAAACAATAATGTATGGTGAAAATACGTTTGATGCCGTGATGGTAGCATTTGGAGTTCGCAACTTTGAAAACCTTGAAAATGGACTGGCAGAAATGCTAAGGGTACTGAAACCGGGCGGCAGGTTGATCGTATTGGAATTTTCGAAACCCCGGCGGCGTGCTGTAAAAAGTTTTTACAACCTGTATATGGGCATAGTGGCGCCACAGGTGGCCCGATGGTTCCGGCAAAACAAGGAAGCCTATCAATACCTGTGCGAGTCGGCCAATGCTTTTCCGGATCGCCATTTATTTACTGACATTTTAAAAAAAGTGGGCTATATCGATACAGATTATAAACCCCTGAGCCTTGGAATATGCTGTATTTACTCCGGAAGAAAGCCCGCTATGGCAGGCACACCTTTATAAGAGCCCTCACCGTATCCTTGTTACTGTGTGGCAGCCTGTTGCTCTCACAGCATTCCAGCGCACAGTTGTTTGGTAAAAAAGAACTGTACATGACCGATCATGATGCCAAGCCTTATTACTTCGGCATGACCCTTGGCATGAGTTCTGCCCGCTTCCAGATAGAGCAGCATCCCCGTTTTTTATTGTATGATAGTGTGCTGGTAGCAGAGCCGATCAATTCCGGAGGCCTTACTTTAGGATTGAATGCTACAGCCCGCCTTTCAGATCGTTTTCAATTGCGTTTCAATCCACAGCTTGGCTTTGTGGAACGCAACCTTTATTACAAATTGAAATATCCTGACCTTGATGGCAAACTGGAAGTGACCACAAAAGTAGAGTCCATCATCATGTCATTTCCGTTTCAACTCAAATTTCAAAGTGACCGCATCGGCAATTTCAGGGTGTACACCCTCGTAGGTTTTAAAGCGGACATTGATATGGCAAGTAATGCCCGTGCCCGTAAGGCTGAAGACCTGGTAAAGATCGAAAAATATGATTTCGGCCCCGAGTTTGGCATTGGCTTCAACTTCTTTTTCCAGAGTTTTATATTTTCCCCGGAGATAAAGATCAGCAACGGACTAAAGAACCTGCATGCCCGTGATGAGAACCTCAAATTCTCCAATGTGCTGGACAAGATCCAGTCACGGATGATCATATTTACCATTCATTTGGAAGGGTAAGTAGTTTCGCCACGAATAGCACAAATAAGTATAATTAATGGCAAATCGAAATTGTTAGGCTTGCTTGTTGTGCAGCCGTCAAAGCGCCTGCTATACTTCTGCGGCCTCGCTATTAAAAGTCAAAGTCCCTTCGCTGCATATTCCATCGTACCCCAAATGTGATAACAGAACTATTGCGGGAAGTGATGGGGGCCGTCTTCGTATCCTGTTTACGGTACAAAGCATTCAGTTCAATAAAGAGATTCTCCCTCCATTCATACGATAGCAGGAAAGAAGCGAGTAACACATTGGTCTTCCAGCCACTGCCGATGTTAAAACCGTAATCATCTATCCGGTAAGCAGGGGTATTGGGAAAGAAGATATTGCTGCCATAGCTTTTAACGCTGCTGTCCCGCCCTTGTGTGTAATAGATCAGTTTACCCACCACCATCCACTTAGGGGCCGGCTGGTAACGGGCTATGCCGATGAACTCACTAAAGTTGGCCCCCAATGGATGTGCCAGCGGCTGGTTGTAATGCGTGTAATTAGCTGTCGAATCGCCATGCGAGTAAGTGAACGGTCTCACCCGGTTATGTTCCAGTTGCAGATCCAAATTGCTGATACCAAAGGCATCGATGTATTTGGCGCCGAGCTGTATGCCAAACTTATTGGCCCACCAGCCATTGCCCGCTTTGATCTCTGAGAGATTGAATTCATCCAGCAGCAACTGACCGTACAGTTGTATTTTCTTTTTCAGGTTCGCTTTTACATCCAGTCCCACCACCGAGTTATCAAAACTTCCGTTTTGCTGCTCAATAGAACGGTAGAAGATGATGGGATTCAGGTAGCCAAAGTCGAACCGGTTTTGCCGGCCAAAGATCACGCCTTCAAACAAACCGATGTTCAGCCATTTGGTGATGTTGATATCCAGGTGGTGCATGGCGGCATACTTTTTACCGATCAGTTTGTCCCCTACCCTGTTGTCTGCATTATGCAGCTCCATAAAAAGATTCTGGTAATTGAACTTCCAGATACGGGTATTCAGTTTCAGAAAAAGGTTGCTGTTGCCAAAATCGCTCAGGTATAAACTGCGGTATCCGTTACCGATAAAATTCCGGTCGTAGCCAAAAGCCACATCAATATATTTGGTCACATTGAAAGTAAAGTAACCTCTTGCATCAAAATAATCGTAGCCCGTTATTTTAAAGTCTTTATAAAATCCGGCGCCGGGCACCGCCCTTCTTGCCGTTATATACTCCCGGACATAAGAAGGTACTTTTTCCTGGTTATCTGTAATAGTGGAAAAGAACCCGATCTTATTGGCCAGTCTTCCCCGGATGGAAACGCCCCGTGTATTTTGATACAGTGTTTGTTCATTATCGCTTTCCTTAGAAATGGTGACCTGTATGATGGGATTGATCACCAGGTCAAAATCTTTTATATGCACTTCATACAGGCTGGCGGGAGTGGTATAAAAATTCTTAAGTACAGGTTTCTTAGAAGCGTACTTAGCCCTGTCGGCCTCCGGTATATACTCCAGGTTATTCATAAAAACCCGGTTCGCATTGTACGCATCCACTTTGGAAAGGGTTTTTCCGAATTGTTGCATATAATGACTCACGGCATTTACGGTATGCCTGCGGCTGAATGGTTTTGTTTTGGAAAAATTGAAGAAGGAATCGGTCTTTCTTTTTATTTCCATCCGCTCCATCAAAATGGTAGCTTTATCGCCCTGCGGCAGGTACGTACTTTGCGAAAAAGCAGAAATTGGAAGCAGGATAAGTGCAAGTCTTACAAGGGTTTGTTTAAATTGCATGGGTATTGGCTTTGACTTAATTTTCAGCAAACAAGATATGCAAAAATACCTGATTAAGAATATACAGGTTGTCAACGAAGGCAGCATTAAAGCGGCAGATGTGTTGATAACAGGTGGCCGGATAGAATTAATTCAGCCACAGATTTCACCCATCAGCACTGATCATGTTGAGATCAACGGCGAAGGCAAATATTTGTTTCCGGGTTGTATAGACGACCAGGTACATTTCAGAGAACCGGGGTTGACACACAAAGCAACCATCTATACCGAAGCAAAAGCAGCAGTGGCCGGTGGGGTTACCAGTTTTATGGAGATGCCCAATACGATTCCCAATGCACTCACGCAGCAACTGCTGGAAGATAAATACCATATCGCTTCGCAAACTTCATTGGCCAATTACTCCTTTTATATGGGCACCGGTAATGATAACCCGGATGAAGTATTAAAGACGAATGATAAAAGAACCTCTGTTTGCGGCATCAAGATATTTATGGGCAGCAGCACCGGTAATATGCTGGTGGATAATCCCAATACGTTAGATAAGATATTCCGGGAAAGTGAAGTGCTGATCGCCACCCACTGCGAAGATGAAAGCATCATCAAAAGAAACCTGGAGCAATTCAAGGCCGGCGGAAGGGAATTGACTGCCGCCGATCATCCCCTCATCCGGGATGAAGAAGCCTGTTATGAATCGTCTTTGTATGCCATCCAGATCGCCAAGAAATACGGCACCCGGCTTCATATTTTACATATCAGTACGGAGAAAGAATTGCAATTGTTCACCAATTTATTTCCGCTAAAAGATAAACGTATTACTGCCGAAGTGTGTGTGCATCACCTGCATTTCACCAGTGATGATTATGCAGCATTAGGCAACCAGATAAAATGCAACCCCGCCATCAAAGCGCCGCATAATAAAGAAGCATTGTGGAAAGCATTGCTGGATGACCGGCTGGATGTGATCGCTACTGATCATGCACCACATACATTGAAAGAGAAACACCTCACCCCGACCCTCTCCACAAGTGGGGAGGGAGCAGCCCCCATCTCCCCGGGGGGAGAGGGGTTGGGGGTGAAGTCTGCCTACGAGCTTGCCCATGCCGGCTTACCGCTGGTACAGCATTCCCTTTCACTGATGCTTTATTATTACAAACAGGGTCGCATCAGCCTGGAAAAGATAGCTGAAAAGATGAGTCATGCCGTGGCTGATTGTTTCCAGGTAAAAGAAAGAGGCTATATCCGGGAAGGTTATCATGCCGACCTGGTGATAGTGGACCTGAACACACCCAATACGGTCACTCAACAGAATATTTTATACAAATGCGGCTGGAGTCCTTTAGAGAAT
This sequence comes from uncultured Chitinophaga sp., assembly GCA_964443345.1. Taxonomy (GTDB): domain Bacteria; phylum Bacteroidota; class Bacteroidia; order Chitinophagales; family Chitinophagaceae; genus JJ008. The sequence goes on along the minus strand of CAYUCU010000018.1, from coordinate 16,115 downwards.
TTTGAGTTTCCTGCATCTATATCCCATACGTTTGTGAACGGGCATTTGGTATATGATAAAGGGGGGTGGGATGAATCGGAGAAAGGGCAACGGCTGGAGTTTGACAGATAAATTATCAGATGACAGATGATAACTGACAGATGATAGTTCTTTAAAGAAGAAAACGACTTCAAAGAATAAAAACTTTACTAAAGAGAAATGAATAAATGAAATAGTGACATTGCTGCTATAAAGAACTATCATCTATCATCTGTCAGTTATCACCTATTAACTATTAGTTATTATCTTACTCAAATGCAAATAGACAACACCACCTTCTCCGACATTTCCATCTTTCACCAGGAAGAGGAGTTTTCTATATTTCATAAACTCAATTTCACCCGTACCGTAGGCGGCAGGGAATGGCTGCGCAAATTCTTCAGCGAGCCACATGATGATCTGAAGAAGATCATCGGTACACAAAGGGTGATCCGCACTTTTATGGAGCATGTGAATCACTGGCCGATGGACATCAGCAATGGCACCGTGCTGGTGATGGACAAGTTCATGGATTATTCTCTCGATCCGATCAGCGAAGCCCCCGCTTCTTTCAATAACCTGTTTTATAAAATGCTGCACAGCGAAGATTATTCAATGGTGAAATATTCTGTCACCCACTTCGCTGACTTCTACCGGGGCATCCGAAAGATAGCAGAGCTGCTGGACGGATTGGACCTGCCCGTTAATATCCAATTATACATCGACCGGATACAAGGATTGCTGAAAGAACAACCACTGCAACGGTTATCGGAGACAGAACCGGGTCAAAAATTTTCAGCACGACAGAATTTATACTTTGGCTATCATCTTCGTGGCCGGCATAAAACAGGCACCCTGGAACTGATTGATATCTACAGTCGCCTGGATGCCTGGTACTCTATGGCCGTGGCGGTGAAAACCTATGGCCTCACCTTCCCGGAATTTGTGGAGCAGCAGACGCCATTGGTGGATGCCACTGGTTTATACCATATCCTTTTACCCAAACCCGTAGCTTATGATCTGCAGATGAACCCGGAGCATAATTTTCTTTTCCTTACCGGTGCTAATATGGCCGGTAAAAGCACCCTGATCAAAGCACTGGGCTCTGCTGTTTTTTTAGCACATATCGGAATGGGAGTCCCGGCAAAAAAAATGAAACTTACTTTATTCGACGGTTTGCTAAGCAATATCAATGTAGTGGACAATATTGCCAAAGGCGAAAGTTATTTCTTCAACGAAGTGCAGCGGATAAAAAATACGATCCAAAAGATTGACAATGGCAAAAAATGGCTGGTGCTGATAGATGAACTGTTCAAAGGTACTAATGTGCAGGATGCCATGAAATGCTCTCTCACCGTAATAAAGGGATTGATAAAGATGAAAAATTCCCTGTTCATCCTTTCCACCCACCTGTACGAGATCGGCGAGGAACTGAAAACCTATCCTAATATCTCCTTCCGGTATTTTGAAACAAATGTAAAAGAAGAGCAACTGGAATTCAGTTACCAGCTCAAAGAAGGTATCAGTAATGACCGTATCGGCTATGTGATACTAAAAAGGGAGAAGGTGGTGGAGATGCTGGAGAAGCTGTAATAAAAAGGCGATTCTCCTCTGAAAATAGTGTGAAAATCAGTTGCCCGTCAGCCCGGAATTGGGTATATTTACATAGTAAGAAATGACAGAACAAAGGCCCCATATTATCAACACAGCCCTGCTCTGGGAATACGACCTTGACACTTTCAATTACAACAAATCCTATAAGATTGTTATTGAAAGAGTCCTTGAAAGAGGCAACCTGGAAGAGTGGAGAGAAATGGTAAAGTTGTACACAAAGGAACAGATATTAGAGACTATAGAATGGAGTGCTCAATTAGAACAAAGAGATAAAGATTTTTCAAAGTTTTTCCTCACTTCCGGCTTTTTACATGTTGCATAAAGACCCCTTTATTATTGCCCCTGAAACTTTCAGGCTGATACAACAATTGCAAGCTATTCCAGAGCTTAAAGAGTTTTACCTGGTGGGTGGCACAGCTCTGGCTCTTCAGCTGGGCCACCGGAATTCAATTGATATAGATCTTTTCACAAAAACTGAATTCGAGTCAGACTATATTATAAATCTGCTGCAGGCAGATTATAAAGTCACAACAACCCTATCCAGAAAAGGAACATTGTTATCAGTTGTCAATAATATCAAAACAGACTTTATCCGCCACAACTATCCGTTGCTCAGAACTCCCATAACAGAAGAAGGTATAACTTTCTTAAGCAAAGAGGATATTGCAGGAATGAAATTTCATGCCATCATTCAAAGCGGTAAAAGGCTAAAGGACTTTATTGATGTGTATTTTCTGCTGCAGCATTTCAACATGAACCAGATGGTTGGGTTCTTCAGTGAAAAATACACTTATTCCAATCCTATGATCGCCATGAAGGCCATCAATTTCTTTGGTGATATTGACGAAAACCTTGACCCGCCTAAAATGCTGAAGCCATTGCCATTGAAAAAAATTATCGCCAGGATACAGGAGGCCACACAAAAGCCGGATAAAATCTTTAAAGAGGAATAATTTATGAAGCAGTATATCGTCATCCTTGGCTTTTTGTGCACTTCAGCCATTACTATCGCCCAGCGTACTATTGATGTGCTGCACTATAGTTATAGTATTGAAGTGAGTGACAGCAGCGATAGAATTTATGGTTTTGCGAAAATCAGTTTTGCCGCCCTGCAAACCATATCATCTATTGAGCTGGACCTGGTCTCTGTCAATTCCGCTTCTAAAGGCATGAAGGTAACAGAAGTAACGTTCGAACCTTTCAGCACTACTCATTTATCCTTTAAGCAGGAGAAAGACAAGCTGATCATTACGTTGCAAAACACCCTGCAAAAGGGCGACACGTCCTCGGTATCTGTTTATTATAAGGGCATCCCCCCCGATGGCCTCATCATTTCCAAAAACAAATACGGGCACCGCACCTTCTTTTCCGACAACTGGCCCAACCGGGCCCATAACTGGATACCCTGTGTGGATGACATTGCAGATAAAGCCACTGTTGAGTTCATTGTAAAGGCACCCTCCCATTACCAGGTAATATCCAATGGTGTTCAAATAGAAGAGTCCACTTTCCCAGACAACAAAAAGATCACCCACTGGAAAGAAGAAGTACCGCTGCCCACCAAAGTGATGGTGATCGGGGTGGCGGACTTTGCTGTAAATACTGTGGGAGATATCAACTGTGTACCGGTGAGCAGTTGGGTATTTCCGGAAAATAGGACGGAGGGTTTTTATGATTATGCACAGGCAAAAGATGTCCTTTCGTGGTACATGGATTATATCGGGCCCTACGCCTATAAGAAATTAGCCAACGTACAATCCAAAACCACTTTTGGTGGAATGGAAAATGCCAGCGCTATTTTTTATTATGAAAACTCCGTGAGCGGCAAGCGGCAGGAAGAAGCCTTGCTGGCACATGAAATAGTGCACCAGTGGTTTGGCAATCATGCCACCGAAAAAAGCTTTGCACATCTCTGGCTCAGTGAAGGCTTTGCCACCTACCTTACACATGTGTATCTTGAAACACGGTACGGCACTGACAGTCTTAATAACCGGATGCAACACGACCGGGAAGAAGTGATTGATTTTGTAAAAACATCACGGAGACCGGTGGTGGACAGCAACAAAAATTATATGCAATTGCTGAATGCCAACAGCTACCAGAAAGGTGGCTGGATATTGCATATGCTGCGCAGGCAGCTGGGTGATTCTGTTTTCAGGAAAAGTGTACGGCAATACTATGCCCAGTATGCCGGCAAAAATGCAGAGACCAAAGATCTTCAAAAAGTGTTTGAGACCGTTTCCGGAAAAAACCTGGAGCCATTTTTTTTACAGTGGCTGCACACACCGGCAAATCCTGATTTAAAGATCACCTGGGAATACCTGGTAAAAGAAAAAAAACTGACCGTTGCGGTACAGCAACTGCAGACCGAAAGAGTATTCACCATGCCCCTTGAGCTGGAGATTAATTTTCCCGGCCAAAAAAAGAGAAATGTTACTTTAGATATCAACTCCGCCAGCCAGGCATTTACCTTTCCTTTTGCAGAAAAGCCATCATCACTGAAGGCAGATCCTAAAACATCCTTGCTTTTTGAAGGAAAAGTAACCGAAATAAATTAACATTGATCTTTCTTTGACCCGCCATTGCACTTCCTGCAACAATTTTCCTTAACAGGTTTTATTCTCAGCTGATGCTTGTAAAAACATTTGGAAGTGCCGTATATGGCGTGGAGGCCATCACCATTACTATAGAAGTAAATTGTCTCATCACCGGCAAAGACCCGATGATCGTTGGTCTCCCCGATAATGCTGTAAAAGAAAGTTTGCAGCGGATCGAAAGTACTTTTAAGACCAACAATTATGATGTGCCCCGCACTAAAGTGGTGGTGAACCTGGCGCCTGCTGATATTAAAAAAAGCGGAACTCCTTTTGATCTCCCGATTGCATTGGGCATACTCGGCGCATCCGGGCAACTCAATAACAGCGAAGCCCTTTCCGGTTATATTATTATGGGAGAGCTTTCTCTTAATGGAGAGATACGCCCCATCAAAGGTGCATTGCCTATTGCCATTCAAGCCCGTAAAGAAGGTTTCAAAGGACTGATCGTTCCAAAAGCAAATGCCAAAGAAGCCGGGATGGTGAATAATCTCCATGTTTACGGAGTAACACATATTAAAGAAGTGATCGACTTTTTTGAAAATGAAGAGACCGGTCTTGAAAAAACGATCATCAACACAAGAGAAGAATTTTTTAATGCCCAATACGATTTTGAAATTGACTTTGCCGATGTAAAGGGGCAGGAAAATATAAAAAGGGCCCTGGAAATTGCGGCCGCCGGGGGACATAATGCCATCTTGATCGGACCACCCGGTGCCGGCAAAACGATGCTGGCAAAAAGATTACCTACCATACTACCACCATTAAGTTTACAGGAAGCATTAGAGACCACCAAGATCCATTCTGTGGCCGGAAAGCTTCCGGAAAATGCAACACTGGTTTCCAAACGGCCCTTTCGATCGCCCCATCATACTATTTCAGACGTGGCATTGGTTGGAGGTGGCGGCATTCCACAACCCGGAGAAATTTCACTGGCACATAATGGAGTATTGTTCTTAGATGAACTGCCGGAGTTTAAAAGAACGGTGCTGGAAGTAATGCGTCAGCCAATGGAAGAACGAAGAGTTACCATTTCAAGGGCCAAAGTGGCAGTTGATTTTCCTGCCTCCTTTATGCTGATGGCTTCAATGAATCCCTGTCCCTGTGGTTTCTATAATCATCCCGAAAGGGAATGCAGTTGTCCGCCGGGTACTGTTCAAAAATACCTGAACAAGATATCAGGACCGCTGCTTGACAGAATTGATCTGCATGTGGAAGTAACACCCGTTCCCTTCAGTGAATTATCTTCTGGCAAACAGCAGGAAAGATCTGCCGGTATCAGGGACAGGGTGATTGCAGCAAGGGAAAGGCAGGCGCTGCGGTATAATGACCATCCGGGTATTTATTGTAATGCACAAATAAGCAGCAAGATGCTGAAGGAGATCTGTGTGATCGATACAGTGGGAGCGAATTTATTAAGGGCAGCAATGGAAAAACTGAATTTATCTGCCCGTGCTTATGACCGGATATTAAAAGTATCAAGGACCATTGCCGACCTGGGAGGAGTTGCTGACATCAAACCGGAACATTTGGCGGAAGCCATTCAATACAGAAGCCTGGACCGTGAAGGATGGGCAGGATAGAACATATCTTCTGTTGAAAAAAAGATGGGTGTTTATTATTTCTAAAAACAATAAACACCCTGTGTGATTTTAGCCAGTTGGGTTAATGCTGATACTGGTCCTGGTGATGTCTGTCATGCAACCACGGGTTACACAACCAGCTGTCTGGTAAATGATCGATGTCCAGCTATCACCACCAAATTGCATTTGGTTTTGGCTGAGCCTGGAGATCGTCTTCTTCTTCAGCTCAAGCTTGCGGATAGGTTTTTTGTCCATGTTTCAGGTGTTTTTGATTTAAAAGAAATACTGACTGAGCGTACTTTTTTTATAAGCATGAGAGGGCTATTCCTATGACTCCACCCTCTCACACTAATAATTCTTTTACCCGGTAGGGTTGATACTGATGCTGGTCCTTGTAAAGTCGGAGCCACATGCCCGTGTTACGCAGCCAGCGGTTTGGTAAATGATGCTGGTCCAGCTATCACCACCAAATTGCATTTGGTTCTGGCTTAGCCTGGAGATTGTTTTCTTCTTCAGCTCCAGCTTGCGGATAGGTTTTTTGTCCATGGTTTAATGTTTTTAGTTACTGTGAAATTAGGAATTACAGAAAACTGGCAAATACCCTAATAGGGTTAGGTAGTGGGTGGCAGTATGACAAAAAACAACTGCCTGCCTTTCAGCACTTAACAAAAATCCTGGTTGAACAGGTGGGAAAACCTATTGATATTCAGTACCTATTTAGCTGTCACAGGAGTAAAATGGGTGCTTTCAACCGGTTTTCCTTTTGATCTGGGAACGGTAGCTGGAGCATAAGATATCGTACACTACCAGCTCATGCAGGCGGGGTTCTGAAAGAAAAAGCCGGTTCAGGTTCATATGAATATAACTGCCCAGCAGGCTGTTCAGCTCCGCTTGCTTACCGGAAAGATCACCAATGGCAATTATTTTTTGTGCAGCCCTTCTTTGCTCTTCTTTGAATTCTTCAAAAATGGCAAGCAGCGGTTTTATCTCGTTCGTTTCACTTACCGGATTTTCCATTGCCAGCTGGATCAGTTTACGGCTGTCATTATACTGCTGGTTTAGTTGTTTGAACAATGATCTATTGGCGTTGAACTCTTTGGCAAATTGCAATTGCAGTTGTTGCATCAGTTCATACTTACTGTCCATCGAATAATCAAATGCATTCAGCAACTCATCCACTCCCCTAAGCGACCAAAGCCAGCGAAACTTCTCTCTTTCATCACCCTCTGTAAGCAACAAAAACTGAAGCTTCATTTTACTGTCTGTAAAAAACAACTCCTCGGCTGCTTCTACCAGTTTACTTCCATATCGTTCCATTTCCCGTTGGTAGGTATCTGTCTGTACTTTCCACACCAGCCCTTCCTTTTCGAACTGCTTCATACTTCTTAAAAATAATTCCATCACTTTGCCAATAGCAGCGGTGTTGGGCAGATGAAACCGTATCCGCAAATGAAATTCGGGATCATAATAGCGGATGAAAAACCATCTGTCAATCAACTTGTGCCGGAGCAGTTCTTCCGTTACTAACTGCACCGGCCCGGCCAATATCTCGTCAGCCGTTTTAGTACCGCAATAAATCTTGTAGTACAACCATTCGGAACCGGGTAAAAAGCTGCGTTCCTCCGTACCAGCTTCCTGGTTACCTGCTATTGTAAATCCCGCATCGGTATACACTTTCTGCTTGTTCATCAGCACAGCTACAAACTGGTTGTTGTATGGTTTGCCCTGTTCATCCATAACGGTCTGCGGACAGGGTTTCATAAATTCTTTTAACGTAATAAACTCTCTTCCCTTGATCGTTTTGATAAAAGTAGCTGCCGATTCTTTACTCTCCAGGTCCACCAGTAATTCATTATCTCCATCAGCCAGCACCAGCAACCCCGGTAGTTGCCAGTGTGTTTGAAATTCACTTATTGATTCTTTTGCAGCAACCAATTTTTCAAAATCTTCTTTGCGCAATTGCCACGTGGCTTCAAAAAGAATAACGCTTCCGCATCTCACCCGCGGAAGATACCTGAAATTACGGGCCATACTACCCCAGCTAAATCCCATTCCGTTCACCAGCCCTTGTGATTGCATCTCCGCCAGGAAATGATACACCGGCAATGAACTGAAACTGTAATTATGTGCATTGCTCAACCGGGGAATGATCTCTCTGTTCAGTTTTTTAGAAAATAACCGGATATGCTTGTCCTGCTGTACCCGGATCGTAATGTCCTGTAACTGTACCTGCTGATCAGCTGGCAGAGATGATTGTGCCAAAAAGGGAATCTCATATTCCCGGAATGCCGGGTGCAGCAATATATTTCCAACACGGTCTTCTGGCAAGTGCACAATTTCTGCAAAAAGAACATTTTCATTTACCTGCTGTTCCTCCCGGGTGATCTTTCTTACCAGGTCACAGATGTTCTCATCTGCATGGGCAAAGCGTCCCAGTAAATTAGCAGCGCTGGAGCCACTGCATCCTTTGAATACAATTTTTCCGTCCTCCACCACGCTGAACAGTACAGACAGCGACGGCGGAAAGTTGGAAAAATCCGAAGTGAAGTCAGCCAGCGTTGTTTCATCAATAATCACTTCTTTGGCATCACCTGTTTTTATCAAAAGATCGAAAAGCCATTGTTCTGTTTTACTCCATTTAATATCATAGGTTTCCCTTTCCTTTTGTGCGGGCAGGACCAGGTTTTCCAACAAGGGAGACAGGTTGGCACCCGATTGCTCTGTATAACCAATGCCCGTTTCAGCATCCAGCACCTGCAGTAATGGCACCTCCTGGTCTTCATACCGTTTTCTGAACCGTTCTGCAAATGAAGTAAGGTTTTGATTGGCAACAGATGAAAATAATTTTGTCAGCACCTGAATGGTGTGCTCCAGCTCACTTTTCCATTCTTCCTTAATACTATTGGCTGCAGGCCGGTTGTACATATCCACCTGGAAAAGCTTGTTTTCCTCAAATGGAACATTCAGTTCTTTTATCTTTTCAATGACGGATAAATATACTTCGGGTGAGTTATGACCTTGCGCATCAATTTTTTTCAGGGATGCTACTATAAACTCCAGTTGCTTGCTAATGGCTGAAATTTCAGCATGGACCGGAACGTTTATTTTGCGCAAGACGGTCAGCACCTGGTGAATGAACTCATCGCCTGTTATTGCCGGGTCCAGCTCATTGATCAGGACCTGGCTGCTGATCAGTTCGTCAATAAATTCCAGCGCCTCTTCTTCTCCTACCTCTTCCTGCTGTACCAGCAGGTTTTTCAACGCATCAATAGTAATACCGGCGGTTGCTTTTAGCAGCACGGCTTCCAGGTATTCAGAATGCAGTACAGAACTTATCTGGTGCACTCTCTTTCCATTCTTATACCTGTATTCAATATAGCGTACTTCATCACCGATCCGGTAAGTACTGTTATTCGGATAATACAGAAGTCGTTCTTTTATTACTGGTATAGAAGACAATTGTTGTCCTAATGCGCATAGGTAATGCATATCCAGGCGGGTGTTTCGAAGCAATTGTGTGGCCGGGATAGTTATTCCGGAAGACTCCTTGCTCCATTTTACTAAGGAGCAGCCGGAGAATAATCCAAAAGGTGTACAGCGGCTGTACATCCGCTGGAAGTATTTGATCAGCGATGTCCTGATCTTACTGATCTCCTTCACCTCCTGGATGGTTCCATTCTTTAAGCGGATACATTCAGCATATAATACCGGTGAGCCCAGGTAGATCGCTTCCAGGAAATCCGTATCCTTCACCAGTGCATTTACTTTTTCTTCATCCACCAAACTTACGAAGGGGATGGCCGGTGTTCGCAACACCAACTCTTCCAGAAAAACAAACGGCCATGCGGCAACTGCAGACTGGTTCATAATAATAAGGACCTGCTCCAGGCCAGCTCTTTTTTACACAAATAAGATAATAGTACGAGGTTGATGCCGGGTAATCCATTTATCAGATCACATTCCTTTCCGTTGTACGTATTTTCTTTCCATTCTTTTTCCAGCAATTGTATGGTTCGCCCGATCCAGTAGTCAGCAGCTGTATCAAATAGCCCGTTCTTGGTAACGGTATAAAGGGTGCGATAAAACTGGGCCAGCCCAGCAGTACCATGACAGAAATGGGAATCCACGGCCAGCGTAGCCGTTGCATCCATTCTTTTCACCGTATGCCCTGAAAGTGTATCCGCCAGTTCCGTCCACCGGTTTATTTTAAAAGAGGAGCCGGCCCGGTATAACAATAAAAGAATATTCAGGTCGCCGTAGCACCAGGCCAGCCGCTGTGAAAAATAGATGTCGTTGTGATCAGTAGCATTAACAGAGAACGGGAAAAAAGCATGTTGCTCTTCTTCCGGGTTGGTTTTCATTTGCTGACTAATGAGAAATTCTATTCCTTTTGAAATAACATCCATCAATCTTTCTTTTAGTACTCCTGCTTCCCATACATTAAGAAGGATCAGCAGGAAGCCCGCATTGCCATGCGATAAGCCGGTGTCTATCCGTTCTCTTTCTTTTTTATCAATAATAAAATTGCGGAACCAAAGTCCTTTGCCACTGACAACGGCTTTATTACAAAAAGCTGTAACCAGTGTTTCCAGGTATTGCCTGATGATTGGCTCCTTGCTTCTTGTGGTAAAATAATGAACCACTCCCATTGCGCCATGCAGGTAATCGTTCCGGTCTTCTTCTGTTATCTGCCTTAATGCCGCTGCTGCCATGGATGCATCCAGTTCTTTCAGGTCTTCCTGCAGGTCAATTTCTGCCAGCTCTGATCGTTGCAGAAGTGATAATATATAACCCAGTCCCGCTGTACCGCTTGCAAAACTGGTTCCGGCCAATGGCGCTGGTTCGTCTTCCTCCTGGTTCATCACTTCGTCCAGCAGTTCCAGGCATTTATTAGCATGATCAGCTTCATCCAAACCTTCATACAATGAAAAATAATATAATACCAGGCCCAGCTTCCCACCAAACAGGTAGTTAGTGGTTACTGTTCCGGATTCAATACGTGCATGAATTTTCTGAAAAGCTGTCCGCACTTCCTGCTCCAATAATATCTCCTGGTTATCCATCTGGGGTAAATTAGCTAATCCTTTTTATTTTAGAAAATCATTGGCACGATATACCCTGATCAGGGGACATTTGCAATAAGCCGCCTCCTGGTACAACATGAACACCGCCCTATCAACCAGGCCCATCCGGGTAAAAGCTGCCAAAGGGTTTCCAGGCCCTGCCAATTGACCAAAAACGCCGCCTGATTCTGCTTATTTGTCATTTTTCCCGAACTTGTACGATGTTTGCGCATTGATTTCTTTTACTTCAATCGTTTATTCCCGTTTATGAAAATATTACTGCATTATTTGAAACCGTATAAGTGGATCGTGGCATTGGTGTTATTCCTGGCAGCGATTAATATTGGCTTTTCATTGGTTGACCCTATCATTTTCGGAAAATTGGTAAACCTTGCTAACCATTATGCGCATAATAAAAGTGAATACACCGATGGAAAATTTTTCTGGTCATTCAAAGAGAATCCGCACTATGGGGTGGCTGCTTTGCTTATTGCTTCCATTTCCGTTGCGATGATAAGCCGGATCGCCAAAGCATTCCAGGATTATTTTCTTAGCCTGATAACTCAAAAATTCGGGGCCACTATTTTTACACAAGGCTTACAACATGCCATGAAGCTTCCTTACCAGGAGTTTGAAGATGCCAGAAGTGGTGAAACATTAAGCATCCTGCAAAAAGTAAGAATAGATACGGAACGATTTGTAGCCTCTTTCATTAATATTCTTTTCCCTGTTATCATTGGAATTTTATTTGTCGCCGTATATGCCACCACCATTCACTGGAGCCTGCCGCTCATTTATTTTGGAGGAATCTTTCTTCTTACCATCATATCAAACCTCCTGAGCAAGAAAGTAAAGACCATTCAAAAGAAAATAGTAGGACAAACAACGGCGCTTGCAGGCGCCACTACAGAATCGCTGCGCAATATTGAATTAGTAAAAAGCCTCGGGCTTACCCACCAGGAAGTGACCCGCTTAAATAAGAATACGTTTAAAATACTGGGGCTGGAACTGACCAAAGTAAAACGTATCCGCAGCATCAGTTTTGTACAAGGCACTTTTGTGAACACATTACGGCAGGTGATCTTATTCATGCTGCTGTGGATGATCTTCCGAGGCCGGATGGACGCCGGGCAATTGGTAACGATGCAGATATTTTCCTTCTTTGTTTTCGGTCCCTTACAGGAAATAGGAAATATCATCCTCACGTACCGGGAAGCACAGGCCTCCTTAGAGAATTTTCAGAACCTGATGAGCAAAGCTCCGGAGCCACAGCCTGCTAATCCCAAACACCTGGGAGAAATAAAAACACTGGAATTTGATCATGTGGCGTTTAAACATCATACTGCTTCACATAAGGCCATTAACGATATCAGCTTTAAAGTAAATACCGGTGAAACGATCGCTTTTGTGGGGCCATCCGGTTCGGGTAAAACCACACTGATGAAACTACTCGTAGGCTTGTACCGACCCCAGGAAGGAAGTATTTTATATAACGGCATGGATGAGAACAGTATCAACTTTGAAGACCTGCGCAACCAGATCGGGTTTGTGACACAGGATACCCAATTATTTTCCGGCACTATAAAAGAGAACCTGTTATTTGTAAACCCGGAAGCTACTGAAGAAGATCTTACCGATGTGTTGAATAAAGCAGCCTGTCAGACTTTACTTTCGAGGGCGGAAAAAGGACTGGAAACCATGATCGGGGAAGGCGGGTTAAAACTATCGGGTGGTGAAAAGCAACGTCTGTCCATTGCAAGGGCATTGCTGCGCAAACCAAAACTATTACTGTTTGATGAGGCCACCTCTGCATTAGATTCATTGACAGAAGAAGAGATCACCGATACCATCCGGGAGATATCGTCAGAAGGCAAGCAGGTCACTATTTTAATTGCACACCGGCTTTCCACTATCATGCATGCCGACAGAATTTATGTATTGGAAAAAGGTGATGTGGTGGAAACGGGCAATCACCAAAAACTACTGGAAGAAAAAGGCTTGTATTTTGCGATGTGGCGGCAGCAAATTGGTGAAAGAAAAACAAAAATCAACGTTGCGTAGCGTATGGGCTTTCTGTCATTCTTAGGATTGGGTTCCGGCAATATAAAAAATGCCTTGCGAAAAGGAGCTATTATCATTGATGTGCGAACCGCTACCGAATATGATAGCGGTCATATACCGGATGCGTTTCATATTCCCGTGGACAGGATAAAGGCGAATGCTCAACGATTAAAGGAATCTAAATTGCCGATCGTACTTTGTTGCAACACCGGTGACCGCAGCGGCACGGCCCTGCAAATACTTAAAGCCAAAGGGGTGAAAGAAGTGTATAATGGAGGAAATTGGGAGCGATTGCTGAAGATAATCAAAAGCCTTTAACACAGATGAAAACGGATAGTTGACAGATGATAATTCTTCAAAGCAGTAGTAGATTGACTGACGCTACCACATCCTTCTATTGTAAAAAATTATTCCTTTGAGTCTCTCTTTTCTTTGCAGAACTATTATCTGTTAGTTATCATTTATTATCTGCCTTATGGGTTTGCTTTCACCTTCACCGATTTCGTTGTCACATTGTATCCATGGTCCTCAAATGAAACAGTGACCGTATAATCGGCGGCAAGCGTGGTGGAAACCAGGTGGTTCACGGTAAAATTGTAAGATTTTATTCCGTGGATCTCATATAGCTGTTCTTTTAAAAGAAGGCCGTTTCCATCATTATGGATCCGCACACTTCCCCGGTACAGGCCATAATCATCCGTTGCCTTCCCGGTTACGCTGATGGTTGTCCCGTTTGCAAAAACCTGGGTTGCAGCCGGAGTGTAAATATCGACTATTGGTGCCGTGGTGTCTTCAGGTGTAGGAGTATGAACGCCGCCACCGCCGTTTTGATCCACAGGATCACCACCGCGGGAACAGGAGAGCAATACTCCGGTTATTAATACCGGTAAAAAAAGCAGGTAACTGATCCGTTTCATAGGTGTAAATCTAAGGTTCTTTTTGATCATTACGGCCAGCCAGCAGATCAGAAAAAATGTTGGATTGCTCTAATTCTTCTATATCACTCAATTCCAGTTCGATCGCATTGGTGCTCTGGATAATTTCCACCAGTGATATAACCAATGAAGTGAGCAAACTAAGTAAACTTATTGCAAAAACATATTCCGCCACTACACTCCAGTTCTTATAAATACTGTACATACAGGCTACACAACATAGAAAACTAAATACGCCCAGTCCCTGCATATACCGTATCAGGTTGATCCTGCGGCGAAGACTTTTTATCTGGTGCAACAGGATCTTGCTTTTATGTCCGCTGATATATTCGTCATGTAATTTTCGCACCAGGTTGGCCAGTGCTAAGAAGCGGTTGGTATAGGCCAGCAGCAGCAAACTGATAGCCGGAAATAACAAAGCAGGTGTGTTAAAGCTGATTTCCATGCTGCAATTTATAACAAATACAGGTGCAACAGCAGCCCTGCTGAGGCGCAGCATATGTACTTATTGAAACACTACTTTAAAGAAAACTCCAGCGGTATATTCAGCTTTACTGAAAAATTTCTTCCTGTATTAAAAACACCATTTCGTCCTGTTACCAGGTTAGTTGCTGCGTACTTTAAGCGGCTGAGATGATTTTGATACCCCACATCAGTAATATTGGTGACACCCAAATAAATGCTGAAGAGGGCTTTCTTTTTCCCAATGATATCACTGCCCAGGCCTGCATTCAGTAAGGTGTATCCCTCCGTTGCGGTTTCAGTATCATACCCCGTAAAATGGTTGTTTTGTGCAAATGTTGTTGCCAATTCAAAACTGGCATAAAGGTTTCTGAATGCTTTACCTGCCTTTTTAAAATCTGCCCGCAGTTCACTGCTCCACCGGGGTGCCGGAATAAGCGGCAGGTTATCACTTCCTGTTCTGTCTCCATCGATCTTTTTATCAAACCGTCCCCGCACAAAAGAAAAGCTGTTCTCAAAATGCAGCCAGTCAAACGGATGCGGGTGAACATCAAAAGAAAGTTCCAGCCCCGAAAGCTTTGCATTGTTCTGGTTAAACTGAAATGCCGGAATAGCATCTCCATCCACATTCACCAACGAATCACCACCCAGCACTGATGCTAATTTCCGGTAAAAAATAAAATCATTCATCCTGTTATAAAATGCCGACAAGCTGATATTGAAATGCTCATAGTTCAATTCAATACCGCCATCCAATTGCAAACTTGTTTCTGATCGCAGATCCTGGTCGCCATACTCATACCGGTTGGTTCCTTCATGTGCACCATTACTGGCCAGTTCTGCCAAAGCAGGTGCACGGAAGCCCCTGGCAATATTTGCTTTGACGGTAACGGCTTCTGCCGGTTCATAACTCACACCAATGCTTCCGGAGAAATTGGAAAAATTACGGTTGAATGAAGTGAACTTTATATCCGTACCATCTGAAAATCCTTTTGAATCTATGGAACGGTTATCATACCGGAAACCACCACTCAGTGTTCCTTTCTTAAAAAAGCGTTGTGCATATACAAATGCACCGATGTCAAAAGAATGGTATTCGGGTATCAAAACTTCAGGGCCTTTGTTTTCGTTGGCCTGGCCCATTCCATTGATGCCAATGGTGGTATGCCATTCCTTCATTTCCGGCAATTGCCACTGTACGTTGTAATTAATTGTTTTAAGATCAAAAAACAGTTCTTTCTCTGCCGGGTCTTCCGGGTTTCCAAATTCCTGCCGCTGATTATTTTGATAACCCAGGTTGATCTTAAGCCTGCTTTTTTTGATCGCAAAATTATTATCCAAAACAAGCTTGTTATGCTGTACTCTTTGTTTGGGTACAAACAGGTCTCTTGAATCGAGGTCTGCATCCGTAGCAATTCTTTCTAAAGGAGAACCGGCAAACAAAATGAATCGCCCGGTGGCATCGTCCCGGTCGCCTTCCACCAGTCCCAGCCGCTGATCAAACCGGCTGAAGATAAGGTGTGTGTAACCCCAGCTTTTGTTGATACCAATATAACCGCCAAAATTGGTTTCATTGAACCGGGAATTCAGCACTTTACCGTCGTATTTGTTTTGATAAATAATCAAACCAACCGAAATAATACAAGTTGATATTAATAATGCAACGACAAGCTTAGTAATGTGTGATCCACTTAAATCTGCAACAGAAACGTAATTAAAAAGCATCACAGGAAAAAGCAGAAAATAAGATATGAAATCACTACTGACAATCATTTTTATTGTAAG